>JBDRVE010000012.1 GCA_039801725.1 candidate division WOR-3 bacterium
AGATTGGTTTCTGGATAATTGATACTGCGATGGTTGGAATAAAAGAAGAAGATATTTTATCCCCAAAATTACCATTAAAAACAGAACTTTTTCCACCAAAACCAAATCCCTTTATCAAGAGAACTTTGATTTCCTATTCTTTATCCAAGGAAAGTGATGTTTCAATTATCATTTACAATTTATCTGGGCAGGTTGTTGAGCAAGTTTATGTAAGAAAACAGAAGCCAGGCATTTATTCATTTCCTTTTTCTCTCAACAAGCTTTTGAAAGGAGTTTATTTCTTAAAGTTTGAGGCAGGAGAATACAAAGCAACAAGAAAACTTATCTTAATGTAATTATCAGGATATAGGCACCCCTTTAATTCTCTTTTGAGATTTTTTAAAGAAGGGGTGCCTATTAATTTTTATGTTGACATTTCTCAAAATTTTATTATATTTAAATATAAAAGGGCCCGTAGCTCAGCAGGTTAGAGCAGCTGACTCATAATCAGCAGGTCGTAGGTTCGATTCCTACCGGGCCCATTCCTTAATGAAAAAAATTAAATACGAAATTTTTCTTTTTAAGGAGAATATTAAGAAATCTATTTTTGTCTCTATTTTTCTTATTTTTTTATTAGGCATTTTACTTATCTTCTGGGGATTTTTTTGGTTTCTTTTTGCCTTTGTTCTCTTTTTTATCACCTTAAATAACTATTTTTTAAAAATATCTTATTTTTTAGATGAAGAGGGGATAAGGGTAAAGAAGTTTTTTATAGAAAATTTTCGTAGATGGGATGAATTTAAAAAGTTCCTTTATACAAAAAATGGATTGGTGTTAAGTCCTTTTTTACATAAAACTTATTTAGATAATTTTCGGGGATTACATATCTTTTTACCTAAAAATTCTTTATTAAGAAAAGAAGTTATTGATTTTATAAAGGAAAGGATTTCAAGAAATAATTTGAATACCGGCTAAATTCCTGCCAGTAATTTTGTCTCGCCGATAAGAATATAATTCTTCTTTTTCACAAAAAGAACAAAGTTCTAAACCAGGAAGTTCAATAAAATATTTATTTAAAATTTCTCTTACCCCCTTTCGTAAATCTAAATAATATTTATCCGCTTGCTTAAGAAAGATCTTCTCTAAAAAATCTTTATCATAAACTTCTCGGAATTTTTTATAGATAGAAAAATTAACTGGATAACATTTCTGTTCAATAGAAGGCATAAGTAAGAAATAGATTCTATTTTTATTATTCCTAAAAAATTTAATAATCTCTTCACAGATTTTTAAGTAAAATCCCTGCCAGCCAATATGAAAAATACCAATAACCTGGCAATCCTCGGAGAAAAGAGCAACGGGTAAACAATCAGCAACTTTGATTCCTAATAAAATATTTTTCTTTTGGGTGACAATTCCGTCGCCCGTTTCATTTAATTTATTCTCATCAAAAACCAGAATCTTATTAGAGTGGATTTGATTAAGAGTGATAATCTCTTTTACCTTAATAATCTCTTTTACTTTTTGATAGTTTTTTTTCACCAAAGTTGGCTCATCACCCACATCATAAGAAAGATTTAAGGAAAAGTAATTATCTTGGGAATAACCACCTTGGCGGGTAAAGAAATAGATATTAATCTTTTTATAATTAAATTGATAGAAAATAAGATTATCAACTTTTATCTTCTGCCACATTGATAAACATATCTTTCACATATAAAACAATCTTTTTCTTGCCAAAAAAGGAATCTTCATCAAAAGTATAAACTAAATTTAAATAATCTTGTTTGCCAACCGCCAATTTTAAGATTGCTTTTGCCTCATTAAATGCCAGCACTTCCCAGGCTTCTTTTTCTTCTTTTTTCTGACGAACCTTGAATTTTAAATGCCTATCACCTACTACTCTTGGAAAACCAACCACTTCTAAGTTTCTTGTTAAAAAAACTGGTGCTGGATTTTCAATTCCAAAAGGTTCCAATTTTTTAAGATAATTTAATAATTCATAATTTATCTCGTTTAAGTTTAATTCGCAATCAATATATAATTTTCGTTGATAGATTTCTTTATCAATATTTTTTTCTATATAATTTATAATGCTTTCTTCAAAGTTTTTAAGTTCTTTTTTCTTTAAAAGGAGACCGCAGGCATATTTATGGCCACCAAATT
The DNA here is from genome assembly GCA_039801725.1 of candidate division WOR-3 bacterium. NCBI lineage: Bacteria > Pseudomonadati > Caldifarciminota > Caldifarciminota bacterium. The sequence continues at coordinate 2,146 of JBDRVE010000012.1, forward strand.
TCAATAAATATTGGGAATTGGCTTTCACTACTTCAAAAAGTGGAAAATGAGGGGTACTCCTTCCTGAGCCTTTGGCATAATTTTCTTTAAGACTAAAAAGAATAGTTGGTTTATAAAATTCCTCAACAATCTTTGAAGCACAAATACCAATTACCCCTTCGTGCCAATCTTCTTTTCCTAAAAGAATTATTGGATTTTTATCCTTTTCTTCTTTTTTGATTATCTCTTTTGCTTCTTTTAGGATTTTCTCTTCAATCAATTGTCTTTTCTTATTATCTTTTTCTAATTGTTCCGCTAAATTTTTTGCCTCCTCTTCATTATCAGTGATTAATAATCTAACCGCCTTTTCGGCGTGAGTAATTCGACCACTGGCATTAAGTCTTGGTCCGATAATAAAACTGATATCATAAGAAGTAATCTCTTTATTTTTTAAACCCACCTCTCTAATCAGATAATTTAACCCTAATCTTTTCCTTTTATTAAGGTAATTAATTCCCAATCTTGCTAATATCCGATTTTCACCAATTAAAGGCACCACATCACAGATAGTTCCTAAACAAACTAAATCAAGATTTTCAATTAGGTCTTCTTTATTGAAATCAAAGGTTTGTAAAAGAGCCCAACTTAATTTAAAGGCAACTCCCACACCCGCCAATTCCCGAAAAGGATATTTGCTATCTTTTCTTTTTGGATTAATAAAAGCAAAGGCTTGATCGGCCTCCTGTTGAACTTCGTGATGATCGCAGATAATCACATCCAATTTTAATCTTTTAGCAAATTTGAGTAAAGAAAGATCATTGGAGCCACAGTCAACGGTAATCAATACTTTATAACCATGACTTTTCGCATAAAGAATTACTGTGTCGGAAAGTCCGTAACCTTCTTTTTCCCGATGAGGAATATAAAAATTTACAGAGGCTCCAATTTTCTTTAAAGTAGAAAATAACAACGCAGTGGCAGTAATACCATCAACATCGTAATCACCAAAAATTAAAATTCTTTCTTTCTTTTTAACGGCTTCTTTGATTCTCTCTACTCCTTTTTCAATATCTGGTAGCAATGAAGGTAAAAATAAATCCTTTGCCTTTGGGTTTAAAAAATTTTCGATCTCTTCTTTTTTCTGATAACCCCTTTGCCATAAAATTTTAATAATAGGAAGAGGTAAGTTAATTTCTTCTTCAATCTTTTCCCAATCTTTTTCTAAGTTATTAATAATCCACTGGTATTTATTTATCATTCTACTAAAATTCCAGTAATTAGTCCCAGTAGGAAGATGCCGGATATTGAAGAAAAGAAATAGATTTTTGCCTTCTTTTTAGTGTTTTCAGCATTTTTCTTAGAAAGAAAGATTTCGGTAATACTATCTGGAGCAACTCTAATTTTCTCGGTGGCCCCGGAGTATTTGGCTAATTCCCATAAAGAAGATAGTTTTTGGAAAAGAGACCCCCTTTTTAATTTTTCATAAGCGATTTCCATTTCGTTTTCAGAAAAAAGACTAATCGTATATCTACCGGGTTTAACCCTTTCTTTGACAATTGGTGTTTTGCCTAAATAATCGCCATCTAAATATACTGGTAAATCTCCTTCTTCACTTAAAACGGTTAAATAACCGTATTGAGAAAAGATTAATAATGATAATAAAAGAAACATTTTAACCTCCCTTTAAAATAATTTTAATTTTTTCTACTATCTCCTCAAAAAGATTATTTAATTCTTTACTTAAAGATTGGGAAAAATTAGTCTCTTTTACTTGGATTCCTAAGAGATAGATTTCGGAGTTAATTAATTTCTCAATCAAAGAGAGGAGAAGAGGTATTGGTAAGGTATGAGTAGAAAGAGAGAATTTTTTAAAATTTTGCCACTCTTCTTTCTGGAAGACTTTTATCTCACCAATTTTGCCCCCAAAATCGCAGGCATCAATGAAAATAATTTTTTCTGGTTTTTTCTCAATTATTTTAGCAAGATAATTTTCTGGCGTCCTTTCACAATCTAAGACATTTTCAAAACCCTCTTTTATTAACCTTTCAGCAATCAAAGAACCGATTCCATCGTCTCCTCGATCTCGGTTACCAATACCAACAACTAGTACCATTTTACCTTACGAAAATATTTTAATGTTTCTTCGTAATGGTCTTTAAATCTTACCTGCCTTTTAAACTTATCCTTGTTTTCAATAATAAAGTTAAAATATTCTTTTGCTTTTTTATAATCTTTTAAAAAGTAATAAACTTTCCCAGTAATTAATTCGTTTTCTAAGATTGTTTTCTTTTCTAATGTTCTTAATTTCTCACAGAGGTCTAAACATTTTTGGTAATCCCCTTTTTTATAATACAAGTCTCTTAGTAATCTCAAGAAAATTTTATTATTAGGATATTTATTGGAAAGTTCTTTTAAAATAATTTCAGCCTCGTTAAACCTCTTTTCTTCAATTAATACCCAAGCATAAGCATATTGGGCAGTGACTTTTAAAATTTTAGAACTATCCCGAGCAAGTCTAAGATATTCTAATGCTTTTTCCTTATTACCAAAAAGTTTTAAAGAAAAGATATATTTATTTGCCTTTGATTTAAAATATTCATAAAGTCCTAAACCTAAATAACAATCAAATAAATTTCTATCTTTTTCTAAGGCACGATTAAGATATTTAGGGATTTCCATCCCCAAGAGATAAGATTGCCAATAATTTTTTCGCCAACCTTCAAAAAGAGCCCAATAGAGATAGGCAGAACCTAAATAGAAATCAGAAGAACTTTTCTTAGCAAGATTAATAGTTTTTTTAATTTTTTCGTAATAAATGTTTTTATATCGGTCATTAAAACTATCAAGCATAATCACTTGGAGTAAAAGACTTTGGAAAAAATAACCGGTTGGACTGTTGGGGTTTAATTTGTTTAGGTAATAAAAACAAGATTCGGCTTTTTTAAAATCTAAATTGTAAGCATAATTTAAACCTTCTTTAATCAACGTATCTTGATTAAGAAAGAAAATATTAAGGAATGTAAGCAATAACATCAATTTCAATTAAGGCATTTTTCGGAAGTAAAACGCCACCGATAGTAGTACGGGCAGGAAAATGGTCTTTGAAATATTCTTGATATATTTCATTAACTTTTTTAAAATCTTCTAAATTTTTTAAATAGATATTCACTTTTAAAATATTAGTTAAATCGGCATTTTGAGATTTTAAAATATTTGTAATATTTTCCAATATCTGTTTTGTCTCTTCTTCAATTCCACCCTTAACTAATTCATTAGTTTTTGGGTCAATGCCAATCTGTCCTGAGAGGAAAAGAAGATTACCAAGTTTTACTGCTTGGGAATAAGGTCCGATAGGTTTTGGCGCCTTATCAGTATAAATAATTTCTTTCATAAGTTAAAGTATAGTAAATATTCTAAAGGATGAGGAAAATTGTTAATTAATTTTAATTCCTGTTCTTTAATTTTAATCCATTCTTCAATAACCTCTTTATTAAAAATATTTTCTTTTAGTAAAAACTCATTATCTTCTTTTAGGGCAGTTAAACTTTCTTCCAAACTTTTAGATAGTTGGAATTCCTTTTTATAATCGCCTTTTTTCTTAATCCCTTCTAAACCAGCCAAAAGGAAACTCGCTAATAGGAGATAAGGATTAGCCAGAGCATCAGGTAACCTAAATTCAATAGTTAAATCTTCTCTTTCTAGATAAGCAGGAATTCGAAAAATCGTATTTCGATTTCCTAAACCGATATCTAAAATCGAAGGTGCTTCAAAACCAGAAAGAAGCCGACGATAAGAATTAAGCGAAGGGTTAGCAAAAGCCGATATTGCCTTTAAATGAGCAAAGATACCTTTGATAAAATAATCTCCTTCATCACTTAAACTATTATCTTTTCTGAACAGGATGTTTCTTTCATTTTTTAATATTTGAAAATGAAAGTGTAAGCCGTTACCTGGTTCATCATAAAATAACTTAGGAATAAAAGTTACAATTTTGTTATATCTTTTTGCTAAGTTTCTGATTAAATATTTTAAAATTAATATCTTATCGCAAATCTTAACAGGTTCATAAAATTCTGTTTCTATTTCTTCTTGGCCAAATTGGCCATTTTCGTGATGGTGATATTTAATCTCAATTCCTATTTCTTTTGCTTTAATAACTATTTCCTGTCGAAATTCATAATATTTATCAAAAGGCGGTATTTCGTGATAAGATTTTTCGTAAGGTAATCTTATACTCCTTTCTTTTCTTTCTTCGGTTGAAAAATGGTAATAGCCATTTAACTTATTAAAGTTAAAATCTGCCTCTTCTAAGAGATAAAATTCTAATTCTGTCCGAAAAAGAATTTTATCAACACCGACAGTTCTTTTAAATGTCTCCTCGGCTTTTTTTAATATAAAACGAGGGTCTCTATGGTAGGGTTTACTTTTTGAAAAAATATTAGTGAATAAAGAAAGAGTCTTATGTTGATAAATAACATCGATGAAATATTCAGAAAAGTCAGGAACTAATGTTAAATCACTTTTTTTATCATCAGCAAGACCAATAACCGAAGAACCATCGATACCAATTCCTTTTTCTTTAATAAAATTAAATTTTTTACTTGGTAAAGTAAGATGGCGAAGATTTCCTAATAAGTCAACATATTTTAAATCAATGAACTCTATATTATTCTCTTCAATAAATTTTTCCAAATCCATTAAAAATTATAATAAAATAACCTGTAAGATTCAAGAAAAGAGAATTATAAATTATAAAAAGTGGTAACCTTTTAGGTTTTTTACGTATATTATATGAGAAAGATAAATTATTTATTTGAAAATCAAAGAAGGGCAAAGATAGTGGATACCAAGTGGATAAGAGGAAGATAATGGTGGTTAATAAAGGTTTAATAAAGGAGAAGGTGCTTAATGTAAGGCAAATTTTTTATTTAATAGTTAAATAAGTTCTCAATTCCAAATATTTTCTAAACTCTATGCTAATAAAACAGGTGGATTTTATTCTCTTTTAAATAAGGAACCGTATAGGAGATAGTATAGAATTCAATTTTTAAAAATAATAAAGAGAATAAACAATTTGGGATATTAGTTTTATGGTTTAACTCAAAATCAATCTCTTTTTAAGTAATTTTTATCAAAATCATTTAAAAAATATAAACTCTTTACTATAGAACTAACTCTAACTTCTAATGTTTATTAAAATTGCTTTTTTTTTAAATTTAGAAAAATATTTCACTTTTTATAACAAATTTCATTAGTTAAAAAATTTGGTATAATAAAGTTCTTTTTAAATCGAAGATTTGATTACTTTATTCTTTCTTGGTCATTGGTTGTCCGCAGCAGACTAAATCACAGGGTGAACACGTACATTCTTTGGTAACCATCACTTCTGCACCGCAGACAGAGCAGGTATAGATCGGTCCTTTTGGTGTTTCAGCCTTTTTCTTTGCTACTTTTTTAGTGGTTTTTTTAGCGGTCTTTTTTACTACCTTTTTCTTTGCTTTCTTTGCCATTTCTCCTCCTTTTAAGTTTAAAAAAGTATAATTTAAAAAAATTGATTTGTCAATAAGATAGATTATAATTTTATAATGGGAAAATGTAAATTATGTAATAAAGAGTCAATAATTATTTCACAAAAAATTGGTTATTGTGTTAACTGTCTACGAAAAAATTTTGAAGAAATAAAAGAGGTGATAAAAGAAATTCACAAGAATTTAAGAGAATCCTTTTCTTTGCCTGAGGAAGTCCCAAATTTTGAAGAAGGTAGAAAATGTGGTCAATGTGTCAATGATTGTAAAATTTTAGAGAACAGCTATGGTTATTGTGGCTTAATAAAAAATGAGAGAGGAATAAAAAGAAACGAAGATTTTGGTTATCTTGATTATTATTATGACCCATTACCGACCAATTGTGTGGCTTCTTTTGCTTGTAATGCTCCTAAAGGTTATTACAATTTGGCAGTATTTTTCCGCCATTGTACCTTTAACTGTTTATATTGTCAAAATTGGCATTTTAAATTGGCACCAAAGAATAGATACTCAATTTCTGAAATGTTAGAAAAGATTAATTCCCGAGTTTTTTGTGTCTGTTATTTTGGTGGCGATCCTACACCCAATATTTATTATATTATCAATCTATCCGAAAAAATTTTAGAAAAGCAGAAATGCCGAATCTGTTTTGAAACCAATGGTTCAGTAAATTTGCAAATTTTTAAGAAAATTGTTGACATTGCTTTAAAAAGTGATGGAATAATTAAAGTTGATTTAAAAGCCTTTTCTCCAGAAGTTCACTATACCTTAACTGGTTCTTCTAACAAGAATACTTTAAAAAATATTGAATATGCTTCCCAATTTTTCAACAAAAGAAAAGAACCGCCTCTTTTGGTTGTTTCGGTACTTTTGGTTCCGGGTTATGTGGATAAGTGCGAAATTGAAGAGATTGTGAAATTTCTTAGCAAATTGAATTGGGAAATTCCGATTAGTTTTCTAGCTTATTATCCAATGTTTTATCTAAATGATTTGCCAAAAACTTCCAAAACTCATGCGGAAATAGCGAAGAAGATTGCTTTGGATTACGGATTAAAAATAGTAAATATTGGCAATATCCATCTTTTGAGTAATGACTATTTCATTGATTTTTAAAACTTTTTTATTATTATTTAATTGAAATTTTATGATTAAAATAAAAATTGTTGGCACTGGCTCTTATTTGCCAGAAAAGATCATTAATAATTTTGATTTAGAAAAAATGGTTGACACGAGTGACGAATGGATTACCGAGCGAACGGGAATAAAAGAAAGAAGAATCGCTCGGGAAGATCAGGCTACTTCCGATTTGTGTTACGAAGCAGCAATAAAGGCATTAGAAATGGCTGGAATGAGACCAGAAGAAATAGATTTAATTATCGTGGCCACTTCTACTCCTGATACTGTTTATCCTTCTACTGCCTGTTGGCTTCAAAAAAGATTGAAAATAAAAGGACAGGGTGCTTTTGATGTGAGTGCTGGTTGTTCCGGTTTTTTATATGCCTTTTTACTTGCGGGCACTTTGATTGAAACAAAAATTGCCAAAAAGGTATTGGTATGTGGTGGCGAAGTAATGTCAAAAGTTGTCAATTGGGAAGACCGAGCAACTTGTGTTTTATTTGGTGACGGTGCTGGTGCTTGTGTGATTGTTGAAAGTAATGGTGAATCAGGGATTTTGTCGGCTAATTTAGGAGCCGATGGTAATTTAGCCGAGCTTCTCTATCAACCGGCTGGCGGTACTCGATTACCGGCATCAGAAAAAACGGTTAAAGAGAAACTTCATTATGTTCATATGAAAGGAAGAGAAGTTTTTAAACACGCAGTAATTTGGATGGGTAAGGCAGCCGAAAAGGCGTTAAAAGATGCCAATGTTTCTATTGATGATATTAAACTTTTTATTCCCCATCAAGCAAATATGCGAATAATAAAAGCAACCAATGAAAGAACAAAAATCCCTGATGAAAAGACTTTTATTGTTTTACATAAATATGGTAATATGTCAGCAGCCACTATTCCTGTTGCTTTAGATGAGGCTTATCGAACGGGAAAGATAAAAGATGGTGATTTGATCTTAATGAGTGCCTTTGGTACTGGTTTTACTTGGGCAGGAATGGTTTATAAATGGTAGGGAGGTTAAATGGTGGAAATACGGTTTCATGGTCGGGGCGGACAAGGAGCCGTTATTGCTTCGGAAATTTTAGCATCCGCCCTTTTTAAAGAAGGTTATTATTGTCAAACCTTTCCGGAATTTGGTGTTGAAAGAAGAGGAGCACCCGTTCAAGCATTTTTAAGGTTTGACAAGAAACCGATAGTTATCCGTTATAAAGTTTATCATCCTGACCATATTATCATTTTAGATCCGGTTTTGTTAAACCAGATAAATGTGACCGATGGTCTAAAACCTAATGGGACAATTTTGATTAATACTAATAAAGAAATTTCTTTTTTTTCTTTTCCTAATTACAAAGTGGCGGTTTGTGATGCTACTCAAATTGCTTTAAAATATCGTTTGGGGACAAAAGCCGCACCGATTGTTAATACGGCAATGCTCGGTGCTTTTGTAAGAATTCATCCTTTTGTTAGTTTAGATAGTGTTTTAGAAAGTATTAAGGAATATGTAGATGTTAAACAAGAAGAAAATATTTTAGCCTGTCGGGAGGCCTATGAAAAAGTTAGATTTGAGAGTTAAAGATTATCCAGAATTAGCGATTAGTTGGGAAACAACTTTAATTAATAAGACCGGTACTTGGCGAACTTTTTATCCTAAATATCTTTCTAAGACGCCTCCTTGTAATTACTATTGTCCAGCGAATGAAAATATCCAAAAATATATTGCCCTTTCTTTAAAGGGAGAATTCGAAGAAGCTTATCTCACGATTTTAGAAAAAAATCCTTTTCCTTCTATCACCGGCCGCGTTTGTTATCATCCTTGTGAAACCGGTTGTAATCGGGGAAAGTTTGATGAGAGTATCGCTATCCACACTATTGAAAGATTTATTGGCGATTATGGATTAAATTTTGTTGAGCCTAAAAGAAGGATCGAGAAACTAACCAATGATAAAAAAGTAGCAATAATTGGCAGTGGCCCAAGTGGCCTTAGTTGTGCCTATTACCTTCTTTCTAATGGCGTAAAGGTGACAATTTTGGAAAGAGAAGAATATCCTGGCGGCATTCTTTTTTATGGTATCCCTAGTTATCGTTTGCCCAAAGAGATTGTAAAAAGAGAGGTTGAAAAACTTATAAAAAGGGGAGCAAAATTTATTTTCGGAAAAGAACTGGGAAAAGATTTTTCTTTGGATGATTTGACAAAGGAATACGATGCAGTTTTCTTGGCGATTGGTGCTCAAATTGAACAAGAATTAGGAGTGCCTAATGAAGAAGCAAAAGGTGTTTTAATGGGATTGGAATTTCTTAAAACAATAAATCTTAAAAGGAAAATTAAAGATTTTGGCAAAAATGTGTTAGTTATTGGTGGTGGTAATACCGCAATTGATTGTGCCCGTACGGCATTGAGAAAGGGAGCGAAAGTAAAAATTCTCTATCGCCGAACGAAAGAAGAAATGCCGGCAGTAAAAGAAGAAGTTGAAGAGGCAATAAAAGAAGGAATAGAGATTATTTTTTTGACCGCACCAGTGAGAGTGATTAAAGATAAAAAAGGAAAGGTAAAAGGGTTAGAATGTGTAAAAATGAAATTAAGCGAGGAGGTAGATGAGACCGGAAGGAGAAAGCCAATACCCATAAAAGATTCTAACTTTGTTATCAAATGTGACACAATAATTAAAGCGATCGGCGAAAGAGTTGATTTAAATATTTTACCTAAAGAAATAATTAGTAAAAGAACAATTCTTGCCGATGAGTTTGGTAAAACAAATATTGAAAAGGTATTTGCTGGTGGCGATTGTGTAACAGGTCCCAAAACGGTTGTTGAAGCAATTGCTTATGGTCGGAGGGCTGCTGCTTTTATTCTTCATTATTTAAAAAATTATGAATTACCACCAAAAGAAATTTTTAATCTAGTTGATTACGAAAATCTTAATACTTACTATTTTGAAAAACAGAAAAGAATCGAAGAAAGTAAATTGCCAGTAAATAAAAGAAAAAGAAATTTTAAAGAGATTATTGCTACTCTTAGCGACCAAGATATTAAATACGAAGCCGGTAGATGTTTTTCCTGTGGTGTGTGTAATAACTGTGATAATTGCTATGTTTTCTGTCCAGATTTAGCAATATTAAAGAAAAATGGTGAGTATGAGATATTGTATGATTATTGCAAAGGTTGTGGTGTCTGCGCCCATGAGTGTCCAAGAAATGTGATAAGTATGTTCTTTGAGGAGGAGAAATGAAAGAGGGTTTGATTTATGGTAAAAAGAAGGTAGTAACTGGTAATCACGCAGTTTCTTATGGGGTACTATTATCAAGAGCAGAAGTGATTGCTGCCTATCCGATAACTCCACAAACTCAGATTGTTGAACTATTATCAGAGTTCTGTGCCAGTGGTCTTCTAAAAGCAAAGTTTATTAAAGTAGAAAGTGAACATTCTGCAATGGCTGCCTGTGTTGGTGCTGCTGCTGCTGGTTGTCGAACTTTTACTGCTACCTCTGCTCATGGTTTGGCTTTGATGCACGAAATGCTTCATTGGGCAGTGGGTGGAAGGTTACCAATTGTGTTAGCCAATGTTAATCGGGCGATGGGACCAGGCTGGTCAGTTTGGACGGATCAAAATGATTCCCTTTCCCAAAGGGATGTTGGTTTTGTCCAATTTTATTGTGAATCTAATCAAGAAGTATTAGATACCACAATTCAAGCGTTTAAGATTGCTGAAACTTGTCTCATTCCGGTAATGCTTGTTTTGGATGCTTTTGTTTTATCCCATACCTCTGAGCCGGTAGATATTCCTTACCAAGAAGATGTGGATAAGTTTTTACCACCTTATAAGCCAAAATATTTCTTAGATATAAATGACCCAAGAGCCTTTGGTGGACTTACTTCACCTGACCATTATTATGAAATTAGATATAAAATTGAAGAAGCCCATAGAAAGGCATTGAAGGTTAGCGAAGAGGTGGATAATGAGTTTTATCAGATATTTGGTAGAAAATATGGTTTAGTGGAAAGTTATCAGTGTGAAGATGCCAAACTTATTTTAGTCACTTCCGGAACAATTACCGGTACAGCCAGACAAGTTATTGATGAAGAGCGGAGCAAAGGAAAAAGAGTTGGACTTTTGAAAATCAGACTTTTTAGACCTTCACCTATTCCTCAAATAAAGGAGATTTTAACAAAAGCCGAAAGGGTGGCGGTTATTGATAGAAATATTAGTTTTGGGCATTCAGGAATATTTTGTCAAGAGATTAAATCAATTTTATATAATGAGATAAGAAAGCCAATGATATTCGGTTTTGTGATTGGTTTAGGCGGTAGAGATGTTGTTCCCGATGACATTAGGGAGATTATTGATTTTGCTTACAAAGCTGATTATCCCGAAGAAATGGTATATTTTCGGGGGGTGAGATTATGAGGTGGCAGTTTGCTAATTACACTCAAGAATATATGAACCAGGGACATTTGGCTTGTCCGGGTTGTGGCGGTGCTTATGCGATGCGCTTGGCATTAAAGGCATTAGGTAAGAATACAATTGTTGTTATTCCTGCCTGTTGCTGGTCAATTATTGATGGTCCCTTTCCTTTACATTGTTTAAAGGTTCCAGTTTATCATACCGCCTTTGAAACAGCAGCGGTTGTTGCCAGTGGTATAAGGGCAGCATTAGATATAAAAGGAAAAACTGATATTGAAGTATTGGCATTTGCTGGTGATGGTGGAACATTAGATATTGGAATTCAGGCATTATCGGCTGCCTGCGAGAGAAATGATAAAATTATCTATGCCTGTTATGATAATGAAGCCTATATGAATACCGGAATCCAACGTTCTTCGGCAACTCCTTATGGAGCTTGGACAACAACGACACCAAGAGAGAATTTTAAGAAAGAGAGAAAGAAAAATATTAGTGAAATTATTGCCGCCCATCGGATACCTTATGTTGCCACCGCTTCTATCGGTTTTCCTGATGATTTAATAGTAAAATTTAAAAAGGCAAAAGAAGCAAAAGGAACAGCCTTTATCCATATATTTGCACCTTGCCCAACAGGTTGGCGAATGGCACCGGAATTGATGATAACAATCTCCCAATTAGCAGTTGATTGTAAGGTCTTTCCATTATACGAAGTTTTTGATGGTGTAAAATATGTGATAAATTACCAACCCAAAAATATACCTGTTAAAGAATACCTAAAACTCCAAGGTCGTTTCTCCCATCTAACTGAAAAAGAGATAGAAATAATCCAAAGAGAAGTAGATTTTAATTGGGAGATACTCACTAAGAAGGCAAAAGGTTAAATATCCATCTATTTAAATAGAAACTTATTTGGTAAGATTCATAAAGTGAGAGAATAAACTACCCTTAAATTTTAAAAATTTCCAACAATAATATAGATATTAAACTTCTTATTTTTACCTTACCGCAAATAGAAAATTGATATTTCTGTTCCAACAAGACCTCATATTGATACAATGATTTTTGGTGCTGATATGCGTTGGATATTTGGATAGATAGAAATTTATCTATATATTGCGAATATGTATGCGTTCAGGTTTAAAGATAATAGATATTTTCTAATCCCTTTTACCTTATTAAGTTGGCGAATTTTACACATTTATATTTGATAAGATACTAATTGAGCAATTGCTTCTGATTCTTTTGCTTATAGGACCGTCCTCTTCCTCATCCCCATTATAGGAAATTTCTTTATGTTGCTAGTATTTATTTATTCCAAATTTTTAACATTGCCAAAAATCCAGTAAAATAAAAAGAGGTGAAAAATGGTTAGAAGAATAATCCTTATGATATTTTTAATGTTAGGCATTATTTTAAGTGTACTCAGAGTTAAGGGGTTGAGCCTTTTAAAAATGCTTCGACAAGGGAACTTCACAATTGGACAGGTCAGTCCTTTGTTGCTATTTGTGATTCCTTTCTCTAGATAAAGATATTTAATTGGACAACCATTTTTGAAGGGAAAAACAAAAGTTTAAAGTTTCCTCTATGGAAACTTTTTATTTCACAAAAATTTTATATAAGTTATTGAAATTACATAACTTAAATATATTTGCCCCTTTGGATAGGGGACTATATACTATACCACCTTGGATATACCTTTATTAATAATCTTTAAAACAATTTGTAAGAATATATTAATAAAGTATTGAATTTTTATTAATAGTTAATTAAAATTAATAATGAAGAAAATATGCGTTTGTGCGATTGGTGGCAATTCCTTAATTAAAGAAGGCGGTGGAATTTCATTTGATGACCAATTAAATACCGTTTATGAGACCTGTGAAAATTTAGTTCCGGTTATTGAAAATGGTTATGAACTTTTGATTACTCATGGTAATGGACCGCAGGTTGGTTATTTACTTTTAAAGAATCATCTATCAAGGAATTTCTTACCGGAGGAGCCTTTGGATTGTGCGAATGCGATGACTCAGGGGGAGATTGGTTATATGATAAGCTTGGCGATGACCAATGTATTAAAGAGAAATAAAATTGATAAAGAGGTGGTTACTGTTATTACGAGAGTTTTGGTTAATGAAAATGATGAGGATTTCAAAAAACCTTCTAAGCCCATTGGACCTTTTTATACGAGAGAGGAGATGGAAGTTTTAAAAAGAAAATATGGTTGGGTTTTTGTGGAAGATGCTTATCGGGGATTTAGAAGGGTTGTCCCTTCGCCAAAACCAAAAAGGATTATTGAGATTTCTGCAATTAGAAAATTGTTGGAGGAAGGTAAGATTGTGATTGCTGGTGGCGGAGGCGGAATTGGTGTGATTGAGAAGAATGGTGATTATTTTGGGATTGCCTGTGTAATTGATAAGGATTTAACAGGTTCATTACTTGCCAAGGAGTTAAATGCTTCTTTATTTATTATCTCAACAGCGGTTCCTTATGTCTATTTAAATTATGGTAAGAAAGATAGAAAACCATTAAGAAAGGTTACTCTTTCTGAAATTATAAAGTATTATAAGGAAGGTCATTTTCCAAAAGGAAGTATGGGACCAAAGATTGAAGCGGCAATAAATTTCTTGAAGAACGGCGGGAAAGTGGTTATCATTACATCTCCCGAAAATATTGGTAAAGCATTAAAAGGAAAAGTTGGAACAAGGATTTTAAGATGATATTATTATTTATTATATTAAATAAAATATTAATTCCAATGGATTTAAGCCAATCGGACCATTTAAGGGCTTATGGAATTGCCTACCGATCTTTAGAAAAGGGGATAAAAGTGGAATGGCTTTTGAATTATCGGGGAGGCTCTTTTCTATTTCCGGATAATGATTTTGTTATCAAAGAATGTAAATTAAAAGGGGTAAGTTTTGAATATGTAGATATTAATAAAGAGAGCGAAATAAGAAAGATAATAGAGGAAAATAATATGGCTTCTATTTTATTAGAAAAGGCGCCAAAGATTGCAGTTTATGTACCGCCAAACAAAGAGCCCTGGGATGACGCGGTAAGATTGGCATTAGAATATGCCGAGATTCCTTATAAAACTTTATGGGATGAAGAGGTTTTGAAAGGAGAACTTTATAAATATGATTGGCTTCATCTCCATCACGAAGATTTTACCGGTCAATATGGTAAGTTCTTTGCTTCTTATAGGGATGCTGACTGGTATAAGGAAGAAGTAAAGATAAATGAAATGATGGCAAAGAAATTAGGATTTAAGAAAGTATCTCAATTAAAATTGGCAGTAGTGAAAGAGATTAAGAAGTATATCTATGATGGTGGAATGGTTTTCGCTATGTGTTCATCGGCTGATACACCGGATATTGCTTTGGCAGCCGAGGCTACTGATATTGTTCCCAAAGAATTTGATGGCGACGGTGTTGACCCAAATTATCAAGGAAAATTAAATTATGATAATTGTCTTTTGTTTGAAAATTTTGTGGTATATACTGATCCTTATTTATATGAACATTCAGATATTGACACTTATTTAGAAGCAATCGGTCGGGGAGAAGAGGTTTATTTTTCTCTCTTTGATTTTTCAGCAAAATATGACCCGGTTCCTTGTATGCTTGTCCAAAATCATGTTTCTTTAGTTAAAGAATTTCTTGGTCAAAATGTCGGTTTTAGGAGAGAGAGATTAAAAAAGGATGTTTTAATTTTGGGAGAGATAAAAAATACTGAGGAGGTAAAGTATATTCATAAGAATTATGGTAAAGGGACAATTACCTGTTTAGGTGGTCATGATCCGGAAGATTATGCCCATCGGATTGGTGACCCACCAACAAACTTATCTTTACATAAAAATTCGCCTGGTTATCGGCTGATTCTAAATAATGTTCTATTTCCGGCAGCAGAAAAAAAACCAAGAAAGACTTGATATGAGAAGCGAAGCTAATTGTATTCCTTGTGTAATTAGACAAGCCCAAAGAATAGTGTTGTTTTCCAAAGGAAAAGAAGAAGATTTTATTAATGTAACAAAATTAGTGATGGATATGGTAGGAAATTTATCTTTAGAAGATCCGCCAAGTATATTTACTTCTTATGTTATTAGGGAGGTTTATAATTATCTAAAAAATCCTGATCCCTTTTTAGAGTTAAAAAAAGAGATGAATAGAATAGGTAAAAAAAGAGTAAATGAGGTAAGGTTATTGCTAGAAAAAGAAAAAGATAAAATTTACGGAGCGATTAAATATGCTGCTTGTGGCAATATAATCGATATTGGGCCCCAGAATAATTTTGATTTAGAACAACATATTAAAAATCTATCTTTTAAAAGAGATGATTATAAAATCTTTAAGGAAAAATTAAAAGGCGCTAATAAAATTTTGTATGTTTTAGATAATGCTGGTGAGATTTATTTTGATCGTCTTCTTTTAGAACAATTATCTTTTTTAAAGTTAGTAATAGTTGTAAAGAAAGAACCAATTTTAAATGATGCGACAATTAAAGATGCTAAAGAGGCTGAACTGGATAAGTTGGGAGAAATTATCGATACCGGTTCAGGTTTTTTGGGAGTGAATTTTAATGAGGTGAGCACAGAATTTTTGAAAAATTATCAAGAAGCCGATATTGTTATCGCGAAGGGGCATGCCAATTATGAATCTCTAGTTGATAAAGAAAGAGATGCTTTCTTTATTTTAAAAGCAAAATGTCCAGTAGTTGCTAAGAGTTTAGGAGTGGAAATCGGTGATTCGGTATTTTATTACTATCCTGGAAAAGAAGAGATTGTTTGATTTTTTGAAATTTAATATTATAATTATAAATTAAAAAGGAGGTTTTATGGCACATAAAAAAGGACAAGGTTCATCAAGGAATGGCCGAGATTCACCTGGTCAGCGATTAGGAATAAAGGCCTTTGGTGGCGAATTTGTTAGAGCAGGAAATATTCTTGTTCGCCAAAGGGGAACAAGATTTTTACCTGGTAAGAATGTAGGTATCGCTTCGGATGATACCCTTTTCGCCTTGAAAGACGGGATTGTACGTTTTGAATGGGTGAGTAAAAATAAGAAAAGAGTTTCAGTTATTCCTCTTCAGTAAGAGAATAATTTAATGGAGGTTGATAATGAAGATTAAATTTTTAGGACATGCTTCTTTTTTAATTACTACCAACAATAATATTAAGATCATTACTGATCCCTACAAGTCTGGTGCTTATAATGGCGCAGTTGGCTATAAGCCAATAACCGAAGAGGCACATATTGTTACTATCAGCCATGAGCACGATGATCATAATTATTACAAAGAAATAAAAGGTACGCCAGAAATTGTGAGAGGCGCAGGAGAAAAAGAGCTTTTCGGAATAAAGTTTATTGGCATTGAGACTTATCACGATTTAAGTAAAGGGAAAGAAAGGGGTAAGAATGTGATATTTTTGATAATAGCTGATGATTTGAAACTTTTGCATTTAGGTGATTTAGGACACCAAATTAAAGAGGGAGAAAAAAGGAAAATTGGTGATGTAGATATTCTTTTTGTTCCGGTAGGGGGGTATTTCACAATTGATGCGGAAGAAGCCAGTGAAATAGTTGAGTTTTTAAAGCCAAGAATCACTATCCCGATGCATTTTAAAACACCGGTATTAGATTTTCCTATTGCACCGGTAGAAGATTTTTTAGTCGAAAAGAAGAATGTGAAAATGTTGGATGTTTCAGAAATAGAAGTTAGCAAAGAAAATTTACCAAAAGAAAGAGAAATTTGGGTTTTAAAACCTGCTTTAATTTAAAAAAGGATTAAAGATGAGAGAAGTTAATGTAAATGAAATTACTAAAAAAGTTGCTCAATTATGTATTGAAGCAAATTGTTTATTAGGCGAAGATGTTAAAAAAGCAGTAAAAGAAGCAATTGAGAAAGAAGAATCACCTTTGGGAAAAGAGGTTTTGCGCCAAATTTTAGAAAATGCGGAGATTGCCAAAAATGAAATGGTACCAATCTGTCAGGATACTGGTTTGGCAGCGGTGTTTTTAGAGATTGGCGACGAAGTGAAAATTGTTGGTGGAAATGTTTATGAAGCAGTTAACGAAGGAGTGAGAAAGGGATATATTGATGGGTATTTAAGGAAATCGGTGGTGAGTGATCCCTTCCGAAGAAAAAACACCAATGATAACACACCAGCAATTATCCATTGTTCAATTATCAAAGGCGACAAAATAAAGATTACCGTTATGCCGAAAGGTGGCGGTAGCGAAAATATGAGTGAAGTTAAAATGTTAACACCAGCAGCCGGTGTAGAAGGGGTTAAGGATTATGTGGTAAAGAGAGTAAAGGAAAGCGGTGCTAATCCCTGTCCACCAATTGTGGTAGGTGTTGGTATTGGGGGAACTTTTGAATATGCAGCATTATTAGCGAAAAAAGCACTATTGAGAGAGATTGGTTCTATTCATCCCGATCCTTTTTACGCGGAAATGGAAAAAGATCTGTTAGAAAGAATAAATAATTTAGGAATCGGCCCCCAAGGTTTTGGTGGTAGGATAACTTGTTTGGCAGTTTTTATTGAAGCCTTTCCTTGTCATATTGCTTCTTTACCAGTGGCAGTAAATATCAATTGTCATGCCGTTAGACATAAAACGGCAATAATTTAGATTAAAGAAGGATAAAGTTTTTGGAATAATCTTTTTCCTTTATAAGGATATTCCTTTTGAAAGATTGGTAGATTACAAGGTGGATTTTTTAAATCGGGACAGGAGCGCAGGCAATCACCATAACAATTAATTGGTATAAATTCTTTATTAATCTTTATATGAACAAAATTTCTTTTAGAACCTTCGCAAGAGACCAAATTTTTTGAGTCATACTCCTTTGGTAATTCCTGGCAGACCGCATAAGTTAAATTATTTCCTTCACAGAGTTTCTTAAATTTGGTATGAAAATCAATTCTTATTTTTAAAGGAGCAAGAAATTTCTTCTTTTTTGAATTTGGATGGTATTGATAAAAATTGATTACCTTTTTAATTCGTTCTCTAAATATTGAATTTTTCATTCGGTTAAGCAAATTTTCCATTGATACTTTATTATAATAGCCACAGGAAGCAATAATATGTTTTACTCCCGCATTCTTTAGATTGTCAATGAGCCACGCTAAATCTTCCCAATCAATAAGCCCCAAAATTGTTGGGTCAGTTCGGCCAACAACTTCAATTCCTTTTTCCGTGAGATATTTGATAACTTCCAGCCGTTCCTTTATTGGTGAAGCATTAGGGCTAGTAATAATCTGTTTCTCAGGTGTGGCTTCAACGGTCATTTCCAAAAACCAATAGGGATACTTTAATAGTTCTTTGTTTTTCTCGATTAACTCTTTCACCCCTTTTGCCGATTTGGTTACAATTTTGAAACTTAATCTTTTGCTAATTAAAATTCTAACAATCTGAAAGGTTAATTCTTTTATCTTTTCGATTGGTTGCAGGGGGTCAGTTACTTGACTTAAATAAAAGGGAAAAGCGATATTTAATTTTTCTATTTCCGAAGATAGTTTTTCTACTAAATTTTTGTAAATAATAATTTTATCGGTGATTGACCAAGGATAAGCCCGCGCATAGCACATTGGGCAACAATACACACAACCACCAGGATTAGTTAAAGAAACCAAAGAAGCATGAGGACATTTACGAGTTTTAATAGGATAAGGAAAATCGTGAATTACTTTTCCCTTTAGCGCATTCTCTAAAATTTCCATTAAGAAATTAAAAAAATTATTCTTCTGGCATCTCCTCTAAAAGTTCCTCCTCTTTTACTTTGCTTACATCATATTGGGAAAGATTTTGGATAAATTGATTAATCCCTTCGTCAAAATCAAATATTCCCTTTCTTTTTCTTTTGTAAGGATTATTTTGGGAGACAACAATCTGTTTTAAGAAAGGTAATTTTATTCCTCTTTCGTGGAACTTATTAAGAATATCCTGAACCAGCGGTTCTACCTCATCGGTAATTCTTTTTGCCCTTCTTTTTCTTTCTTCGTAGGCTTCCTTAAGCGGTTTGTCTAAAAACTGCTCAATTCTTCTTAATAAAGGAAGATAAGCAGCACCAGAGAATCTTTCTCTTTCTTGATAGATAACTCCCAAAGTAATATAGAAAGGCTCCTCAAATTCAAAGGCATAATCGCTTTCTAATTTTTCTGTATCTTTTTCTAAGAAATGTTGATACATTTTAATAACTTCCAGAGACTTTTCCTTAATGTTATGAGGTTTTTCAATGTTCATTGCTAAGATTTGGTTCATTATCTTTTCATCAGGAATAATAATTGCGGCAATCTTTTCTTTACCTAATTCTTTCATAGCATGCAGACGATGGGAGCCGTTAGGTGTCCAATATTTTCCATCGGCGGTGCGGACTACAATAATTGGGTCTAAGAACCGACCAATCTTATCAATGGAATTCTTTAAATGGGCAAGATGGGCAGCGGAAACTTCTCTCTGGAAAGGGGTTGGTTCGCATTTTTCTACGGGGATAAGAGCAAAAATTTGCCAATTACCATTATAAGGCTCATTATAAGAGGCTAAAATCTCCACACCGTCTTTTTTAAGGGTTTCTAAAAAAGCCTTCTTTTCATCCAATATTTTTCTTCTGGGCATTTTTCCTCCTTTTTATTTATTTGATTCTTTATTTGACAAAAGGGTTTCATAAATCCCATTCTTTTAGTTCTTTAATTAAATCTTCTAAGTTACCTTCTTTCTGAAGATACTTATCCTGTTTTTCAATAGTAAAAATTCCCTTTTCATAAGTAATTTTATTAATTCCTTTGTTAAAAGCAAGAATTCTTATTTGAGCAATTTTAAAAAGATTTTCCATTATTGGAGGGTAGTTACCGTAACGATCTCTTATTTCTAAAATCAATTCTTCTAATTCCCTTTCGCTATTTAATCTTAAAAGCCTTTGATAGAGAGCAATTCTTTGATAAGAATTACCAATAAAATCTTCGGGAATATAAGCGGGTAAATCAATTTTTAAATGAGGCTCTTTAGTAATCTCTTCTTTTTTTAATTTTTGGATCGCTTCTTTTAAGAGTTGAGAGTAAAGATTGAGACCAATTCTTTTAATATTGCCGTGTTGTTTTTTACCTAATAATTCACCGGCTCCTCGCAATTCTAAATCCTTTAAAGCAATTCGCATTCCCGAACCTAAATTGGTATAGGCTAATAAAGCCGATAATCTTCTTTTAGCTACCTCTTTAAGTTTCTCCGGTTGGTTGACAATAAAATAGGCATAACCTTGCAGCGGTCCGCGACCAACTCTTCCTCTCAGTTGGTGAAGGTCAGCTAAACCAAATTTTTCTGCATTATTGACAATTATTGTATTTACCTTGGGCATATCAATGCCGCTTTCTAAAATTATTGTGGAGATTAAAACATCATATTTTCTGTTTAAAAAATCATAATAAATTTGGGCTAATTTTTTTTCGGAAAGTTTTCCGTGAGCAACACCAAATTTTACTTCTGGTAAGAGGGTTTTTAGTTTTTCGTAGTATTTTTCTAAATCTTTTATTTGATTATGAACAAAAAATACTTGACCATCCCTTTTTAATTCCTTTAGAATTATTTCTTTGATTACTCCATCATCCCAGGAAAGAACCTTAGTAATCACATCCTTTCTGCCCACCGGCGGAGTATTTATTACCGAGATATTTTTTAATCCTGAAAGGGCTAAATAAAGAGTACGGGGAATGGGTGTGGCTGTTAAAGATAAGACATCGATTTCCGGTTTTAACTTTTTTAACTTTTCTTTGTCTCTCACACCAAATTTATGCTCATCATCAATTATGAGAAGTCCTAAATTAGCAAATTGAATATTCTCTTCCAGAAGTTTTTGGGTACCAATAATAATATCAATTTTTCCTTCTTTTAAATCCTTTATGATTTCTTCTTCTTTGTTTTTGGGAGTTATTCGCGATAACATTTCTACGCGAATAGGCAAGTTTTTTAATCGTTCTCTAAAAGTTTGATAATGTTGCACAACTAACAAAGTTGTTGGACACAAAAAGGCAACCTGTTTAAAATTGCTCACCGCCCAAACGGCTGTCCTCAAAGCAATTTCGGTTTTACCAAATCCGGTATCTCCGCACACCAATCTTTCCATTGGTTTATTTTTTTGTAAATCCCTTTTAATTTCCGTTAATACCTTTAATTGGTCAAAGGTCTCTTCATAGGGAAAGGTTAATTTTAGTTCTCTTTCCCATTCTTCCTTTTCTTGGTAAGGTTCTCTTTTGGCTAATTTTCGCTTAGCAACAATTTCTAAAATCTCAAAAGCCAATTCTTCACATTCCTTAAAAATTCTTTCTTTAGTCTTTTGCCAAAAGGGAGAACCTAATTTGTCAATTATTGGTTTTTCTTCGCCAATTCCAATATATTTTTCCAAAAGATTAAAATTTTCTACGGGCAAATAAAGAAAATCTTTGTTTTGGTATTCAATCATCAAATATTCCTTTTCGCCAAAACCAAAGTTCTTTTTAATAATTCCTCGGAAAATTCCTACACCGTAATCTTGATGAACCACATATTCATCTTTTTTTAAACCGAATAAATCATCGATTGGTAATCCTTTAAATTTTTTGTGACGGTATTTTCTTTTGGGAAAGCCAAAAATCTCCTTTTCTGTTAAAATTGTGATTTTTAAAGATGGTATCACCAATCCTTCTGAGAGAAAACCCGATAGGTATTTTATTTTTTCTGGTGGTAGACTTTTTAAAAGAGAAGGGAAATAATTTTCGCTAATTAAATAATAAAAATAATCACTGGTTTCAATCTCTTTTTTTAATAAAGAAAAATCACCAAAATAATTCGGAGGAGAGGTGATTGGCAAGGTAATTCCTTCTTCTGTCAGTAAATAATGGATGGTTAAATCTTCAATTATTTCATCACTAATAATAAGAAAATCTTTTAAATACTCTTTTAAAGGAATCAGATTTTTAGTATTACCGGAGAGTGCAGTAATTTCAATTTCTTCTAATTCCTTTATTGATCTTTGGGTTATCTCATCAAAATATCTAATAGAGATTATTTTCTCATTTTCAAATTCAATTCTTATTGGTGAAATAGTATCAGGAGGAAAGATATCAATAATGCTTCCGCGAACAGCAAACTCACCTTCTTCCCAAACTAAATCGGTTAAAAGATAACCCTTTTCGAAAAGCCAATTTTTTAATGTTTCATAAGGGAAATATTGGTTTTTAATAATTTTTAAGATAAGATCATTTATATTTTTAGGAATTAAATCAGACAAAAATTTTTTTGGCAAAAGAAGAACAAAATTCTCTCCTTTTGCTATTTTCCGGATTAAATTTTTGATAATTGATAAATCCTGGGAATAAAGAATAACTTCATTTAGCGACAAGAAATTATTGAGATTTTGAGAAATCTTATTTAAGGCTTCCTGATCTTCCAAAAGAAGTAAAATACTCTTTTTGATATTCTGGTATAAATAATAGATAAAAAAAGAGATTGCTGTTTCGTTAAATTTATAAAATTTGATTGGGAAATTGTTAAAATCTAATACTTCTTTGGGAAAAAGAGAAGAAAAAAGATTAACAATTTCTTTCATAGGAAAGGGGCGGATATAAAGTCCGCCCCAAAGAGAAGTTTATTCCTTCTTTTTCTTAGTTGTCTTTTTTTTGGTTGTCTTTTTTGCGCAAGCCATAATTCCTCCTATTTGACTTTATATTTTAATAAAAAATTTTATTTTGTCAATAATATGGAGATTTTTCAAGATGGGTAATCACTCCAAGGGAAATTGCTTCTTTCTTCTTTATAGTTGCCCATAACACACAAATAAGTTATCTTTAAATTAAAGCACGAGGAAATTTTAGTAATTTGGATTGTGAACTATTTCGATAAGTTTCGTATGGGATTAAGTGAAGATACTCACAGGGTATTACCGTGCATATCGGTTTTAATTAAATAGATATCAACTCCCCTGGTACCGGTAGAACCAGTAATTATATATCCACCATCAAGTGTTTGCTGAACTGAATAACCATATCCAGAACGTTCAATAAAGGTCTTTTTCCACAAAAGATTGCTATTCTCATCTGTTTTAATTAAATCAACACACTCCATATAAGAATGAGGGTAATAATACTTAATATCGCCTACAATTATATATCCCATATCAGATGTCTGCCGAACCGAATAACTACGGTTTGAGGGTAAAAATTTTTCCCATAAAAGATTGTCCCTTTTATCTGTTTTAATTAAATAGACATTTGGTTTGTAGTTACCGAAAGAATAGGTATAGCCGGTGATAATATATCCGCTATCGGTTGTTTGTTGGACAGAACCACCGTAAGGAACTCTGTTTAGTAAAGGAAATGCCAATTTAATAGTTCCAGTAGTAGGAATTTCATATAAAAGCCCTACTCCGCTGAAATGTTCTGTAGCAGCACTCACAGCCCGATTTGTTTTATCTACTATAGAATTAGAAAGAAGTTCCCAACAGTTCATTGGTTCAAGCAAGCCTATTCGCAAATTTTCTTCTTTTGCATCTTCCGGTAACGAAGCGAGGATGTACTTAATTCTAATTGTCACAGGTTTTAAAAAAGTGAATTCTTTTTCTTCTGAGAAAGTAACCCAATATAAATTTCCATATTGCCCAAAAATCTCTGAAGATGTTTTTACAGTAATTGTAATTTGGGTAGAAAGAGCTCCTGGCGGAATTTCTAAAATAAGTTTTGCATCGGTAGAAACTATGGTGCCACCATTAGGACTTATTACAGCAGTTACTGAATCGCTAAGTTCTTTCTTTTTCTTACAACCGAAAGATAAAATAAGACAAAAGATTAAAAAGAAAGTAAAAATTTTAATTAAAAAGTTACTTCTTATTTTTGCTTAAAAACAACTTTTTATAATTATATTTTAGTTAGATAAATTATTTTGGTGAATAAGAAAAAGTAAATGTGTTAAGACATGGTTCCAAGTTAATAGAAATATTAAGCTAAGAAATGCCTTTGCCACCGATTATACATCCAATTATGTTTTTTGAAAACAATAACCTACCTGTCACGTCTTTATAAATTGCTATCTTCTTTTATCTCTACTGGTTGGCTTTTTTACTCTTTTTGAGCCACCTTTTCCTGCCAGCAAAGCAATTGCCTGCCCTCCTAAATTATTTAAAAAGGCTTGCGGCACTTGCCTTAACTAATGACCTAACCTTTCCGTCCATTTCTAATAAACTTATTATTATCCATAATAAAGTGATTATGTTTATCACTAATAAAGGAATTATTAATAACTTTAATAAAAGTATTATTATTATCTTTAATAAAAGACTTTATTATTCATATATTATTCATATTAAGAAGTCCTACCCTGTATCATACCCCTCTACCGTCCTCCAACGGTATTTTCTTTAATTCTTTTAACAAATTGGTTATTTCGAAGGGGAAAAAGGATTTAAAAAATTATCAAGAAAGCCTCATAACTCACCAAAAAGAACGGATTTTTATTTGTTGGGTTGGTTATAATACGGTTAAAGATGTTAGGGAATAGATAAAGAAGTGTTTTGGCAGTAAGACTGGAGCAAAGAATTTGGCGGCGATAATCCTTAATAAGTTTAAATTGCTTTAATGAGAGATAGTATAAAATTTATGGTGCTGTTTTAGGAAAAGTATTAAAAGGAAGAAAAAAGGGATACCACGGAAGGGCAAAAGGTTGCATAAAACCGATGAGAAGAAATTTTAATATAAGATTAGTAATATTTTCTTAAAGAATAAAGAGTTTTTTAAGCAACCTCTTCAATAAGAAAGAGAGGTTGACCATATTCTACTGGTGAACCATCTTCTACTAAAATATCAATAATCTTACTTTTCTTTTCTGCTTTAATTTCGTTCATTAATTTCATTGCCTCAATAATACAAAGGGTAGCGCCCTTTTCAACAATATCTCCTTTTTCACAAAAAGGTGGCGCATCTGGCTTTGGTCGGCGATAAAAGGTACCAACCATTGGTGAGGTTATTTTTTCATACTTTTCCTCTTCAATCGTTGTTAATTCCTTTTCTTCTTTTTGGGCAGTGGTGGTTTCCGAAGTTAAAGAAATCGTTGTTTTTTCTTCTTCCGGTTTGGAAACAGATAATTGAGGAGTAATTTGGGTAGGATAGGTTTTTAACTCTATTTTTATTTCTCCTAAATCTAATTTAATTTCAGAAAATTTGAATTTAGAAAGTAAATTTAAAAGTTCTTCTAAATATTTAATATCTTTTTTGTCGTTACCATTAGCAGATTTTTGTTCCATTTTTTCCTCCTTAAACTTTTCCCTATTTTTTCTTTTTTCAAAAAATTTTAAAGCAATCTCTGGAAAAAGGGCATAAGTGATATAATCCTCTTCCTTTTCTATTAATTCCGGCGAAAGTTCTTTTTTTACTTTATCTAAAATTGGTGATAATAAATCAGCCGGTCGGCAGGCAATTGGTTTTTCATCACCCAAAATTTTTTTTATAAGTTTCTCTTCAATTGGTGCTGGTGGAGCGCCATAAAGTCCTTTTACGTAATCTTTTACTTCCTTGGGGATAATTTTATATCTTTCACCACTGATAACATTGAAAACCGCTTGGACACCAACAATCTGACTTGTTGGTGTTACTAATGGTGGGTATCCTAAATCCCTTCTTACCAAAGGAACCTCTTTTAATACTTCCGGTAATTTTTCTTCGGCTTTCATTTCTTTTAATTGGGAATAGAGATTGGAAGCCATTCCGCCAGGAATTTGATGGATAAGTACCTCTTCATCAACCAACTTTTCATATTTTATATTTTTTTTCTTTCTAACTTTTTCAAAATGTTCGGAAATCTCTCTTATTACCTCTTTCTTTAATTCAGTTGCAATTTTATAATCTTCAAAAATATAAAGCATCGTTTCAATTGCTGGTTGGGAAGTTCCAAAGGAGAGAGGAGCGTGAGCCGTATCAATAATATCCACACCGGCTTCGATTGCTTTAAGATAAGAAGCGACAGCCATTCCTGAAGAAGAATGGGTATGAAGTTGAACGGGTAATTTAAGTTCCTCTTTGAGTGCTTTTACTAACTCATAAGCAACTTTTGGGGAAATAATCCCTGCCATATCTTTTATGCAGATACTATCAATTCCCAATTCCTTTTGTTCTTTTGCCTTTTTAACATAATATTCAATTGTGTGGACTGGTGAAATAGTGTAGCAGATAGTTCCTTGGCAATGTTTATTTAATTTCTTAACGGTTTCAATCGCTTTTACTAAATTTCGTGTATCATTTAAGGCATCAAAAACACGAAAGATATCAATTCCTCGTTCACTTGCCTTTTCAATAAAAGCAACCAGCAAATCATCCGGATAGTTTTTATAGCCAACAATATTTTGACCTCTCAGCAACATCTGAAGTTTGGTTTTTTTAATCTGTTTTCTGATAAAAGAAAGTCTTTCCCAAGGGTCTTCCAAAAGATAACGGATACAAACATCAAAAGTAGCCCCACCCCACATTTCTAAAGAATAATATCCTGCTTCATCAAATTTTGGCAAAATTTCGCTAAAATCTTCAATACTCATGCGGGTTGCCCAAAGGGATTGGTGGGCATCTCTGAGAGTGGTGTCTGTTATTTTAATTTTCTTTTTCTCCATAATACTCCTTTAATTTATAAAATATTTCTTCCATTTTCAAAATTCTTGAACCTTTAATTAAAATTATATCTCCTTCTTTTAAAATTTCAATCACTTTTGCTATTAATTTATCTTTTGAATCTAAAGAAAAATAATAAAAATCTTCTTCCTTACGCTCTTTGTTAAGAAAACCTTTCTTTACCTCTTCTCCGTAATCACCATAAAAAATTAATTTATCAAAAATTGCTCCGGCTTTTTCTCCCAGTTGATAATGGAACTCCGAACTCTTTTCACCCAATTCTTTCATATCACCCAAAATACCAATCTTTCGTTCTTTTTTGAAAATTGTTTTTAAAATCTCGAAGGCATTTTCCATAGAAGAAGGGTTAGCATTGTAGCAATCTAAAAGGATAGTTATATTTTTAAGTTGGTATAAATTAGTTCTCATTGGTGGCGGTTGGAAATCTTTTATATCGAGGAATTGATAAATATCTAAATTTAAAGCTTTAATTACACTCAAACTGGCTAAAAAATTATAAATATTGTGGATACCGATTAAAGGAAGTTTTATTTCTATTTTATCAAAAAGAAGAATTTTGGTGCTATCTTTATTTAATTCCAAGGGAGTGGCAAAGATTTCGCATTCCTTATTTTTGATGCCAAAGAAAATCTTTTTGAGCGAAAAGTCTTTACTCATCTCTTTTACAATTGGATCATCGTTGTTAAGAATAGCAATTCCGTTAGGAGTGAGATATTCTAAAAGTTCGCTTTTTTCCTTCGCCACTCCTTTTCGGTCTTTTAAAAATTCTAAATGGGTATCACCAATATTGGTGATAATTCCAATATCAGGATTAGCAATTTCGCAAAGAGTTTTGATTCCGCCCAATTGGTTCATTTCCATTTCCAAAACAAGAAATTCCGTGTCTTTTGTTAGTTCGAAAATTGTTAAAGGGACACCAATATCATTGTTATAACTTTCTTTTGCTTTTACTACTTTATATTTTTTTTCTAATAAAAAGGCAGTTAACTCTTTTACGGTTGTCTTTCCGTTACTTCCGGTGACAGCAATTGTTGGGCAATGGAAAAGGGAACGGTAATATTTCGCTATTTCTCCCAAGGCAGTTCGGCAGTTAATTACTTTTATCAAGCAGATGTTTTTAAATTCCGGTATTTTAGAAGGATTATCAAAAATTATTGCTTTCGCACCCTTTTCAATTGCTTCTTTAATAAAATCGTGGCCATCAAAATTGTTTCCCTTTATCGCAATGAATAATTCGCCTTCTTTGACTTTTCGGGAATCGATGCTTATTCCGGTTATTAAGAAGTCAGAAAAATTGTTTAAAACCTCGCCTTTTGTTGCTTTTAAAATCTCTGAGATTTTGAGCATTTTATATTATAAACATTGCATCACCAAAAGAGTAAAAATAAAATTTTCTTTCAATAGCATATTGATAGGCTTGGAAGATCAATTCTTTGCCAGCAAAGGCACAGACCAAAAGGAGCAGAGGAGACTTGGGTAAATGGAAATTGGTTATTAAAGCATCAATAATTTTGAATTGGAAAGGTGGATAAATAAAGAGGTTGGTAGTATAATATCCTGGTAATAGTTTGTCAAAATCTTTCATTTGACTTTCTAAAGCCCGAACTACCGTCGTACCGCAGGCGATGATTCTTTTATTCTCTTTTTTTGTTTCTTCAACCATTTTTATCAAATCTTCAGGAATTTCGTAGTCTTCGTAGTACATTTGATGGTCTTCGATATTTTCGGTCTTTATTGGTCGGAAAGTTCCTAAACTACAGTGGAGAGTTAAGAATCCAATTTTAACCTTTTTCTCTCTTATTTTTTCAATCAATTCGTTGGTAAAATGGAAACCAGCCGTGGGAGCAGCAACGGCACCTTCTTTTGTAGCAAAAATTGTTTGGTAATCATCTTCTTTTATGTTTAAATTTTTTATATAAGGGGGTAAAGGAATATTACCATATTTTTCTATTACTTCTCGATCACTGCTGTTGAGAAATTGAATAATTCTGACCCCTTCTTTTTTTCTTTCTAAAATCTTTATTTCCTGACCATCAATCTTTAAGATTATTCCTTCTTTCATCTTTTTGGCTGGGCGAGTGAGGGCTTCCCAAAGATTTTCACCAATTTTTCTTACTAAGAGAATCTCGCCTTCTTTTCCATCAGGAAGCTTTACGTAAAGTCGTGCTTTTATAACCTTGGTATTATTAAAAATAATCAAATCGCCTGGATTGAGATATTCAATAATATCATTAAAATTTCTTTCTTGGAAACTCCTTTCTTTTCGATTGACAATTAATAAACGGGAAAAGCCTCTTTCCTTAGGTGGTTCTTGGGCAATCAGTTCTTTTGGTAAATAGTAGTCAAATTCATTTAATTTCACTTTTTTCTGCCAACCGGCATAATATAAAGGACATCTTCTTTTATTTTTAAAATCTTTTTTACTTCTTTATCATTAAAGGCACCGATAACAACCGTGCCTAATCCCATTGTTTCGCATTGGAGATGGATATTCTGGCCACAATGGCCAACTTCCATATGGACATATCTAATTCCCCGCTCTCCATAATGGGAGGTGGTTCTTTCATAGTTAGCAGCAATAATAATATTAATCGGAGCATTCAATATATATTCCTGTTGCCAGGCAGCCGCCATCAATTCTTTTCTCACATCCTTTTCCAATATCAATTTGATACTGTGCTCTTCTGGAAGGTATTGATAAACCCCTGGTTTTAAGTCTTTCACTTCTCCGGCTACTAAATAGATAACCAAAGGATAGGTAGCACCGGCCGAAGGGCAGGTTTTGCCACCCCAATCAGCAGTGATTCCGTACGCCGCCCATAATAATTGCGAAACCTCTTCTAAAGTTAGCGGTGCTTTTTTATAACTTCTTATCGATCTTCTTTTCAAAAGGGCTTCTTCAACACTTACATCACTTTTGTATCTCGGTTTTGGTAACTTCACCTTGCCTCCTTTTTCGCCAAAAAAGAGAGTTAAGAAAAGTAGATTTAAAATAATAAATCTTTTCATATTATTCTCCTCTTAAAATCTTTTCCTTCATTTCTTTCTTATATTTTTCTAATTTTTTTCTTATTGTTTGTTCTTTTAGTGATAAAATTCTTAAAGCATAAAGGCAGGCATTGGTAATTCCTGCCTTACCAATAGCCATTGTTGCTACCGGAACACCGGCCGGCATTTGGACAATGGAAAGTAGGGAGTCAAGTCCCTGTAAGGAACTTGAAGGTAAAGGAACACCAATAACTGGTAGATTGGTATAAGCAGCAATTACACCAGGTAGATGCGCAGCCATACCAGCAATCGCAATTATTACTTGAAAATTTTTCTTTTCTAAATTTATTACATACTCTCTTAATTCATCAGGTGTCCGATGGGCAGAAAGAATTTTTAATTCATAAGGGATTTGAAAATCTTTTAAAATACTTATTCCTTCTTCCACTATGGGCAAATCTGATTTTGAGCCAACAATGATCGCAATCATAAAAAATTATAGATAAAAAAAATTCTTATTCAAGAATCACAAATTTTTCAGATATTTTTTCTTCCTCAGTTTCGATCAATAAAAAGTATAGCCCGGCTTTGAATTTACTGTCAATGGTAATAACAAAATCCTCTTTTTCTCTTTTAAAATTTTTATCATCGGCTATTAATTTACCAAAGAAATCATAAATTTTTAATTGGGCATTTTCTTTTACATTTTTAATTCTTAATAATACTTCTTTTTGATTTTTGATTACGGGGTTAGGATAAATTTTTATTTCGGAAGTAATCGGTTCTTCCGGATAGGGGAATCTTATCAATCCATCTTCGGTAGCGATTAATATCTCTTCCAGATAATCGTTAATATAAAGAGAACGATAGAAATTATTTCTCTTTTCCCAATTGGGTAAAAAATATTGATTATAACTTCGCCACTTTTTCTTTTCGGGATAATAAATAGCGATTCCTTCTTTTGTTAAAAACCAGATTCGGTTGTGTTTATCGCAATTTACAAAATATACTTCATCCGATAGAATTCCGCTATTCTGAATAGTGAAGGTTTCGAAAGTTAGATCCTCTTTTAAAACTGCTGCTCCTTTGGGAGTGGCGACCCAAATTCTACCTTTCCTATCGCAGCAGCAAGAATTGATGATTGGCGATAGGAGTCCAGCGGTAATGATTTTAATTTCGTCATCGGAAAAATTTCCTAAGGTATTTTTATGGTCGATTAAAAGTAAGCCATTTTTAGTTCCCAGATACACCCGATTTTTTTTGTCAAAGGTGAAATTAGAATTGTCGTAGATAGTATTAAGACCACCGATGGCCGGAATATTAAACTCATAAGAATTATTTAAAGAATCTAAGGCAATGATATTTTCGGCATTTCTTATCCACTTAGTATCGTAATAATCAATTCCTAAGGGACCAATCACATTTTTAAAACTTACTTCTCCCCATTGGTATGGGATAAAAGTATTATTTTCCGGTGAATAACAAGAGATGCCACCATTAAGTGCCCAATGAGCAATCCATAACCGATTTTTAGAATCTAATGCCAAAAAATGGGGGTTAATTAAGGTATCGGTTAACCAAATTATCTCGTTATTTGGTTTAATTACGCTGATAGTTCTAATTCCCCAAGCCGTAAGATAATGGGTTAAATAAAGATTTCCTTCGTTATCAAAACAAACGTTATGAACTGTCTTGGAAAATAGGGAATTAAACCAAATGGGTTTTTTAATAGTATCTACTACTTGATAAAGAAAACCACAAATATTAGGAGCCCAAGAACGGCAAATTGCGTAAAGTTTTGGTATGGTCTCTAAATCTAAATATAATCGCACTGTTTTATTAGGAGTTATTATCCGGAGTGTCTCTTTTAATACACAAAAGCCAGTATCCATTCCTAAATAAAAAGAGTTTTGATAAAAAGTAAAATCATAGACAATTTTTGGATTAGCAAAACGAAAATAAGGTAAAAACCGATTATTAGCTAAATAAGCAATTCCCAGTTCCGTTAAGACAAAAAGAGTATCTCTTATCTTAGTAATTGATTTTACTGTTTCGCCCAAAGGTTGAGGAAAGTTCTTAATCTCGGATAAATCTTTTTTAATGATAGAAACTCCCCGATTGGTACCTAAATAGATATTATCAAAAACTCTTATACATAAGATGTTGTTGGTTGGAATTTGGGGATATTCAAGTTTAATAATGCTATCGTCATTAAAGTTACTTATTGTTCCTTTGGTGTTTATTAAATAAAAACCTTGGTTAGTAGCCAGAAAAAGGGTATCTTTTTTCACTACTAATTGGTTGATATTAATAGAGTAAGGGATTTTTTCCGGCGGATAGGAATAAAATTTTTCTTTCTTTAAGTCAAAATAAACAAGTCCGCCATACTTTGTGCCAATCCAGAGATTGGAATCAGCATCCCAAGATAAATCTTGTAAATAATTAGAGGTAAGACCATCAAAGTAGGAATAATATTTTTCCACACCAAAATCTTTGTTAGTAATAACTAAACCACCTTCACCCCAAAGATAAAATTTGTCTTTGAATTTAACCATTCCATTAAAAAGGGTGTAATTGGTTATGAAGTTATTTATTAAAGTTAGATAAAATATAAGAAGCCCCATTTCTTAAAATAATTTTATTTTTGTATCGTTTAAAAAGATTATTTGAAAATATAACAAGGATAAACCAAAAGAAAAAAGCCAATCTGATAATAAATTTTTTGAATAATGTTTTTTAAAAAAATAGTAAAAAGAGCGAAACCGTTCTTTTTCTGATTTCACAAAATTTTTCTTGCGTGCCTTTCCTAAATAATGAATTACTTTCACTTTGGGATAGAGGATCACTTTCCAGTTATTTTCCCATAATCGTTTACAAATATCTAAATCTTCGGCAAAGAGAAAAAAATTCTCATCAAAATTACCGATAGTGGCTAATGCCCTTTTTTTAAAGATAATAAAAGTTCCCACAACCGAATTAACTTCGAGCGGTTCGGTCGCTTGGTATTTTTCTAAATTTAAAAATTGAGAAGAGTAAGGGTTGTTTTTAAAAATTCGATAAATGATTGAACGGTAACCGAAAAAGAGGTGAGAAAGCTTTGGAAAAGAACGAGCCGAAGGTAGAATTTCTCTTTTTTCGGTAATAAACAAAGGTGCGATACATCCCCAATCAGGATTTTTTTCTAAATAAGAAATTAGTTCTTCGATCTCGTTGTCAAAAAGAAGAATATCGGGATTTAAAACGCCGATATATTCACCAGTAGCATATTTTAAGCCAATATTTATCGCCTTACTATATCCGTAATTTTTTTTTAATTTTATTAAAAGAATGTTATTATTTTTAAAATATTCCGTTGGCAATCTTTCTTCGGAATTATTATCAACAACAATAATTTGGTAATTTTTCCCTTTTAGAAAATTAAGAAGATTTATAAGATATTTGGTAGTGTTATAATTTACTAAAATAAGAGAAATCCCTTTCACATTCGGAAAGTGAAAGAAAATTTGTAATTAGTGGTTGGAAAACTATAAATCAGTTCGTCCGAAGAGATATCTAAACTAAAATTTTTGTAAGAAAAACCAATTCCCCAAGTAAAGGGAATAGAAATTTTTCTATCGCCTTTGATAAGTTTTCTTCCTTTTCGTTTAAAAAGATATTCAAAGATTGAAATACAATCTTGCTCACCATTCTCATCTTCAACAATCACACCACCACGCCAACCAGTAACATCTTCAAAATAGCCAAGTCTTAAAGAGAAAAGGTTATTTAAAAATCTGGTTTCAATACCGAAACTTTTCCACATATCTTCCAATTCCGAAGTTGTTGTATCTGCCTTTTCAACAAGTCCAATATTTAATTCTATTGGTAGATTTAATGTTATCTTCTCGTTTTTAATCGGTGAGAAGTTTAAGCCAACCTTTAACATTCTTGGCAATGGATCAGGTTCGCTGCCAGCAATATAAGAGATCGGCGGTCCAATATTGCTTAAAGAAGTGCCAAAAGAAAACCAATTAAAAGGTTTATAAAGAATTCCAAAATCAAATGCCCAAGTTATTCCTGTGCCACCGGCTTCAATTCCCAATTCCGGCATTGCCTTCCAGACCCAATCCGGAACCAAATAAGAATAAATAAATTTCCAAGATAAACCTGCGCCCAAATTACTTAATATTGGATAACCATAAGAGAATGTTAAAGCCACATCAAAAGTGGTATATTTACCAAGGAGTTCGCCTTTTTCATTCCAAACTTCAGTTTCACCTGTATTTAAATAAATAGTATTAAATCCAAAGGTGCCAATTTCTTCTTTTTTATAAGTTAATGCCAGAAATTCATAATACATTGAAATATCTAAACCTTCTGTAAGTCCAGGAAGCCAATTACAATGCATCAATTCAGCACTAAATCTTTCTTTTAAAAGTCCAAGACCACCAGGATTATAATAAGTGGCTGACGGGTCATCACTTAAACCAGTAAAATTTCCACCTAAAGAAGTTGGTCTTGCTGATGGCCAAATCATTAAAAATACTGCTCCGGGATAGCCGTGGGCACCAAAAAGAGTGGTGATAAAAAGAAGAAAAATTAAGAATTTTCTCATAATAAATTATAAAAATAATAGAATTAAAAGTCAATCTTATTCAATGATAATCTTTCTTAGAAAACTTTCTTCTTTGCCATTTAAATTGTAAATCACTTTTGTTAAATAAATTCCTCTCGCAATCTCATTTCCTAAAAAATCTCTTTTATCCCAATAAATAAGATTTCTGCCGATTTGGGTAAGGGTTTTCAGTTCTTTTATTAATCTTCCCTTTAAAGTATAAATCCTAATTTTTGTCTCAAAAACCTTATTGGTATTAAAAGAAAAACAATAGGTATTTTCATTTATCTTAAAAAAGCAGAAATCTTTTATCTCATCCTTTTCGTAAACTTTTAAAAAGTAGGTGCGAGAAAATCTATTTAAAAGATTATCGGTAAGATAAAATGTTAGAGTGGCGGTATCGTTAATCAAACTTATTGGCAAAGAAAAGGTTAAATTGGTATAGGAATTTGGCTGATAAGAGAGATAGGGAAGAAGGTCAAAGAATTTTTGGTAAGGAGTTAAATAAAAACCACAAGCATAAGGATAAGGTATTTGTAAGATACCGGTTTGAGAGTAGATTTTCCCTTTTAAAAGAAAGTTTCTATTCACTTCGGTCGTCTCTTTTAATAATTTATTATCAGCAAAAAGTTGCCAATCTACTTTGCTTTCTATATTACTTGTATCTCTTTTGAAGAAGAGAGGAGGTGAGGAGATAGAATAATTATCCTTTCCTTTAATCACCAGATAGATATTTGCCGAAGGGTTTAAAAAGTAGGAAATTCCATCAGTAAGGTAAATAGTATCAGGAAAAGGAATTTTCGGAACAAAAAAGGAGTCAACAATTCTATTCTCTTTTATTTTTAAATAATTTAGATAACAAAAATCTTGTGGCAAATCATAAAATATCTGACCAAACCAGGAATTATAAATTCTTTTTCTTTTTGGCAAGGAAGCAAAAATTATTGCTTCGCCTTCTTTTTCTGAAATAGTATCTTTTATTAAAAATATTTTGCTTGTTTTTAATGTCTCATCAGTTTTTAGATTATTTCTTTTTAACGGGAAAAAAGGGATTTTGGTTAATGGCTCACCAAAGAAATGGTATTTCTTATCAATATACCAGGCTTTAAAAAAGGCTTCAGCAAAAGTTGAACAGGTTTGGGAAAAGATATTTCTAAACATAATTTCTGCTAAATATTTATTACTGATTGTACTGGTTGCCTTACTACCAGCAACGGTCGCAATCGCACCATAAGGGCTTCTCACCAATTCTTCGGCTAAACATTCGTATTCGGTTTCATCAAACCGACCAACACCACAACTGGCAAAGAAACCAAAGAAATATTTTCCTTTATTTTCTAATTGATAAATATCGTTTAATAAGAAGATGTTTTCGTGGGCAAGTTTATTACCAGCACCGTGGCCAAAATAACATAAAATACCAATCCCTTTATTAATATTTTTTACCAAATCTTCTTTGACATTTCCTTTGTCATTACTTTTTAAAAGGGGATAATCAAAAAGGTAGATCTTTTTTAAAAGATATTGGTTACCTGCGAGATTGGCAATATTTTCACAACCACCATAATGGTCTCGCCAAATTAGGTCTTTCCTTGTTAGATCACCATTATACTCATCATCCGCCAAAAGCAATAAAATTTTATTTGAAGGGATAAATTGGTTTTTCTCGTATTCTTGTAATTTTCTTAAAAAGGTTCTCATCTCTTCTTCATTTCTTATTGGTAATCTTGTTAAGATGATATCCGGTGAAGCGCCGTTGCCATCTAAATCAGCAAAATAACTATCAAAGCATAATCCCTTATCAGTATAAGCACCAGGTTCGTAATCATAGCCCCATTCATAAGTAGGCACACCAACAAATCTTTTTATTAATCCCCGATAATCATAATTGGCATCGCCTAAAAAGAGACAATATTTCGGTCTTTTATCTTTTAGAAACTCTTTGATTGCCGAAATCTCTCTTAATCCGCCAGCATATTGATCATAGATATCTTCTAACAGGGCAATACCAATCTTTAAATTAGTTGTCTTTTGCCGATAACTTTTCAAAAGTAAAGCCGAAGAATAAAGTTCTTTAGGTGTGATGATAATATAATCATACTCTCCTTCTAATTTTCCTAAAATTTTTCTCTCAATCTTTATTGCCTTTTTAAAATTTCTTTTTGATAATAAATAGAATTTTCTTTTTCCAAAAAAATACTGGGCAAAAGATATGAGAGAAGAATCAATATATAAGTTTTCTGCCAGTTTTGGTTCTTCTATTTCGGTAATATCAAATAGCAATATCTCTTTTTCCTTGCTTTTATTTTTAATCTCCACACCTACCTTGCCAAAGGTATCAATCGTAAAAAATATTGGCTTATCTTCAAAAATTAGTTCTTTTTTATATTCTATTTCTAAGAAATCAAAATAAAAAACCATCTCATCACTGCCAACCACTTCTAAACTTAAAGTATTATCTTTCTTTAATAAAATCTCTTTCTCTTTTATGAAATCTTCAAAGCGGGGATAATTCGGCTGACCAATAAATTTTAGTGAATCTAAAAGATAATCATTAAGATAAATATAAAGATTGATATTTCCATTTTTTGGCCAGAACCTTAAAAATATTTTTTTTAAACTAATTGGGTTATCTAAGAAAGATAGTTTATATTCTTTTCTTAATTTATAAACACCGGTCGGTTTATTAATCTCTTCTGAAACCCATAAGACTCCGCTTCTTGCCGGACATAAATTATCATATTCTATTTTTAAACTTTCACAAGCAAAATTGATTACCCTTTCTTTTTCTTGGCTAACCAAATATTTTTTTATTCGCTTTCCTTTATTTAAATTAAAAAGGGAAAGCCAATAGATATTATTTAAAGTATATAAAGAGAAATGCTCTTTGCCTAAAAAGATGATTTTATCTTCTTTATCAAACTTTTTATCTTCTTCACCAAGAATAATTATCGGAATCTCTTTAAAATCGGCATCGTATAGAGAAAAATATTCCGGATTTAATAAATCAATCGTTGGGATTAGATTTTTTAAATCTTTATAGGTTATCTCATAAACACCAGTTGAGCAGATTTCAATTTTTATCAAATCTTTATTGGGAAATTCTTTTAAAAATCGGAAAGTATCCTTTTCTAATTTTTTAATTTCTTTAATCTCATAATCAATTTTCTTATAGATTTTTAAGGTTTTATTATCTTTGTTATATTCAAAGGGGTTGATTATGATCTTAAAGAGATTTTTATTTTCCCTCTTTCCTAAATATTCAATATCAATTAATTTCTTATTATCTTCTTCTTTTAAAAAGATGTCTTGCTTTATTTCATAAGAAGTGTTGAGAATATTTATTTTGGCGCTGTCGCTATCTAAAAAGATAAATTCTTCGTAATTTGGTAAAGAAGGAAGATATTGATAGTTTAAATTGGGAGAATAGATAAAATCATAGGTCTTGTTATCAAAAATAAATCTTTCTATTTTAATATCTTTTAATTCAAAAGTAAATCTTTGGAAGATAAAGAAAAGGAGAAAAAAGATTTTCATTTACCAGTCTTCTTTAATACCAAAGACAATCTGCCAATACCTATCTTCTTTTTTAGATAGGGGATAGGCAAAATCAATCATAAAAGGAAAATAGCCAACAAAAAATCTTAATCCAAAACCAACTCCCCAAACAGATTTTTTCAAGTTGGTACCAAAATCTAAGAAAGTATTTGTCCGAATATTTTTTATGGTTATTGGCAAAGGAAAGCCCAGTTTTAAAATCTCAATAAAAGGAGTCCGAAATTCTAATTTACTTATAAAGAGATAGGAACTGGTAGACTCTTCTTCGGGATAGACAAGTTCATAACCACGAACAAAATTGCCATCAGGATAAAACCTCTCCCGATTCATCCCAAAACTGGCTTTTCCACCAAAAAGAAAAGCAAGAATATAAGAGTTATCATAAATATTAAAGTAGTTTCTTGTTTCTAAATATAAACTCTGAAAGATTGAATCACTTGGTGGAATTGTGAAATAGGGCTGGAATAAAAAACGTTGACCTTTGATCGGTCCAAAATAAGAGAATAGGGCATTGTCATAAACCAAGGAGAAATAGTTGTATAAAAACTTCTCACCAATTTTCTTCTTTTTAATTTCGTATATTTCATCTCCTTTCTGATAGTAAAATCGAAAATCCCTTAAATAAAGTAATAAGCCAAATTCGCTTCTTAAAAATTTGGTAAGGGGATAAGATAAAACCGGAAATAGCCCTTTTTCAGTAAGTGTTAAAAAGGTATCGCCACGCCAATGATAGAAATCAACAAATTGGAATAAGGTAAAATAGTAATCTTCCCTTCTTTTTAAATAGGCATAAGAGAAATAGAAATTGGAAAAGTCAATAAGTCCATAAAGATTGGTTAAGATTAAAAACCGATGATTACCAAGAAGGTCGGATAAAGAGATTAAGATATTGCCACTAAGACCAAAAGCCGAAGAGAAGAATGCCTGACCAGTAGCATAATCAGCCGAAAGGGAAAAATTATATTTTCTTTTCTCTCTTGCTAAACTTGTCTCTGGATAAGAAAATTCCCTTTCTTCTTTTTCTTCTTTAATAAACTCTTTCTCTTCAATCAAAGAAGAAAGATTATCGATCTGACAGATTGAATAACCCTGATTGTGATAATAAGAAAAGAGAATTTTATCTTGATAAATAACCGGCGTCTGACAGGCACCAAGAAAATCACTCTTGTATAAAATTCTCTCTTCTTTTAATGAATAGATAACTAAGGAATTGTCTAAAATAAAAAGTAGGGTATCTAAAAAATTGGAAATAGGAATTACCGAAGAGAGTTCTCCTTCTGACTGGTAAACCTTTTTGATAGTTTTCTCTTTTAAAGAGTATAAATAAATTCCATAACTTCCCAATCTATCTTTGTCACTTATAAAAAGTAATGTATCATCATTAAAAAAGTAAGGCTCTTTCTCTTCATAAATATCACTCGTTAAACTTATTAACTCCTTTTTTTCTAATAAAAAGAGATATAAGTTGCTTTTGCCATTTTTCATTCCGCAAAGAACAATCTTTTTATTATCTGGTGAGATATTTAAATGATAGGCATCTTCTAATGGCAGATAATCTCTCTCTTCCTTTTTTCTCTTTAAGAAATATTTACAGAGATAGATTTTGCCTTCTATTCTTTTGATATAATAAATAGCATTCTCTTTTCGGCTATAAGTGAGTGCTGGTTTTAAGATACTTATCTCACCAGTTCCTAAAAAAGAGACCCCTTTTAAGAGAAGTTTCGATCTCTCTTTAAGAAAAGAATAGGAAAAGATACCTACCTCTTCGTCTTTGTAAGAGAGATAAAGAAATTCGGTTTCGGAAATCGGCAAAGGAAAAATATTATATCTCCTTTTCTCTTTCTGGTGGTCAAGAATTATTCTTGCCTTATTTTGAAAATTCCTCTTTTTATATACTAAGGGATAATATCTCTCTTTTAGATAATCTAAAAAATCTTTCTCTAAGGAAGAAAAACTTTTGCCAAAACTTTTCTTACAAGCACCATCAATCCCTTTTCTCTTCTTTACCTCCCTTAAAAATTCATAGACCTTCTTATCAGAATATCGCTCTTCTAAAAAGATAAAGAAATGCTCACCAAAAACATAATTTAAATAACTCCCTTCCGGTAAAGAAGATAGGGAAATATATTTATCATTGATTAGTAAATCGGCAATAATTATCGGATGTAAGGAATTTCTCCTCTGAGATAGATATTCGGAAAGTCCTTCCATAAACCAAGTGGGCAAAGTAAATTCCGGTGTGAAAGATAAAAGGGTTGATAACCCCCTTTTCCAATAATACTCGTATTCAAAAATGTGAGCAATCTCGTGCCTTAATGTATATAGAAAATCATAATAGGAACCAGTGAAAGGTAAAACAACCCGATTCTTAAATATCTCCGCAAACCCTAAAATCCCTTCTTCCAATAAATCCAAAATAATATTGGTCTGCTGAAATTGATTGGGCGAATTGTAAACAATTATTGGTATCTTTCTTTTTAATCTAAAATTAAAGATCTCTTCGTATTCCTCAATTGTCTTTTCCGCAATCTCATAGGCAAAATTACCCAAATCCTCACTCCCCTCTTCATAATACAAAAGAAATTTATCACCCGCTAAATAATAAAAAGAAAAATCCTGATACTGAATCTTATTCTTGCCATATTGGGAAAAGATTAAGGGAATTAAAAGAAATATCATTAATACCTTACCTTAATAACCTTGCCAACAGAATAATATTTACCACCCCAATATAAAAGATTCTCTTCTTTCTTATAATTTTTGTCAACATAACAAGATAAGACTTCACCAATAAACCAGGTATGGTCACCAGTTTCAATTTCGTATTTTACTTGACATTCTAAATTTACTGGACATTCTTTTATTCTTGGACAATTCACCTTAACTCCTTTCTCTTTCGTTAGAGAGAGCTCTTTAAATTTATCAACTTCCTGACCGCTTTTCTCACCACAGAAATTGACAATCTCTACCATATCCTTATTGGGAATATTGATAACAAACTCCCGCGAATTTTTGATTAAAGAATAGGAATAACGGGTAGGCGCAACACCAATGCCAATCAATGGTGGATTGAAAGAGAAGATGTGAACCATACCGATACTGATAATATTATCCTTTCCTTCATAAGAACAGGAGACCAAGACACAAGGAAAACAACAAAAAAGGCGGGTTATCTCTCTTAAATTGGTTATTAAATTTTTCTCCATAGATTAATTTTAAAGAAAATAGTAGAAAAGTCAAAAGATTGAAAATTGAAAATAAGGTTGTTATAATTAATCATAAAAATAATGGCGGGCAGGTCCTTTTCATTTTTTTCCTCCTTTTTAATTCCATTTTTACCTTTCTTTCCTGCCCGCCGGTAGAGATTATTTTTAAAAAGGAGTGAAGATGGGTAAGAAATCATTTTTAGTATTATTTTTTATTAATTTAGTATTCTCTCAATCTTTAACTTGGCTTGGTTCTTTGGGAACTCCTTATGCCGAAGTCCATGGGGTTTCTGATGATGGTCGGGTTGTTGTTGGTTGGGCAGGAGTTTATAGTCCTCATTATGCCTGGCGATGGAAACCGGATAGTGGAATGATAATTATTCAACCTTTGGTTCCTAACCGAGATGCGGAAGCCTGGGGATTATCAGCAAATGGTGAAGTGGTTGTTGGTTATGGATTTATTGGCAGTGGTAATGATTACCGAGGTTTTCGCTGGCATAATGATACAATGTATCAATTTGGCACTTTGGGCGGAAGGGTAAGTTGGGCGCGGGCTGTTTCTTATGATGGCTCGGTTGTTGCTGGTGGTGCTGAGCATAGTAGCGGTTATAATCACGCCTTTCGTTGGAAGCCTGATTCGGGTATGCAAGATTTAGGAGTCCTTCCTGGTGCTTTACGTAGTTTCGGAATGGCTATTTCCTTAGATGGTCGGGTAGTTGCTGGTTGGTCAGGTTTTGAAAACCAAATCCATCATGCCTTTCGTTGGGAAAATGGTGTAATGGAAGATATCCATAATCCATCTTTTGGTTTTAGTGAAGCGATTGGTATCTCCGGTAACGGTGAAGTGGTAGTTGGTGGTTGGGGACCAGTATCATCAGTGCCAATCAAAGCCTTTCGTTGGACAAGAAATACGGGAATGGTTAACTTGGGAACATTAGGTGGTGATTGGAGTGAAGCCTGGGCTTGTAATTATGATGGTAGCATTGTTGTTGGCTGGTCAGAAGTCTCTACTGGTAATTGGCATGCCTTTATCTGGACACCAGAACGGGGAATGGAAGATTTAAATGTTCTCTACGCGAATGTTATACCACCTGGTTGTATTTTAAGAGATGCGATGGCAATCTCTTCTAATGGTCGTTATATTGCTGGTCGGGGATACAATGCCCAAACCGGTCGCGATGAAGCCTATCTCCTTGATACCCAAGGAACAGCAATTAAAGAAAAAAATCTCACAAGCCATTCTTTTTTTGCCAAGGGAATTTTGGTAATAAATTATGAAGTGCCGAAAAGAGCCAATGTGAGATTGACAATTTACGATAATTTCGGAAGAGAAGTTATAACCTTATTAAATAAAACCCAAGAAGCCGGTAGATATGAGTTAAAACTTGACCTCAATAATTTGCCGAAAAATATCTATTTTTATCGTTTAAAAATAGGAGAATCTTTTAAGACAGGAAAGATTATAAATTGTTTTTAGAGAAATTTTGTTATAATATATCTAATAAGGGTTATCGGCAGGCAGGATTTTTTCTCATAATCACCTCCTTTTTAAATTAGACATTTGTCCTCCCTTTTCCTGCCTGCCAATTTTAATTATTCGCTCCCTAAATAATTAACCCCAAATAATAATAAAGGGAATAAGAAGTTATAACTATTGTCGCAAGATTAGATGAGATTAGATGAGATTAGATAAAAAAGGTGGTAACCTTTTTGCCTTCTTATCCGTTATATATATGGAAGGGAAAATAAAAAGGGGGAGTTATGAAGAGGAATTTGATTAAAAAGAAGGCTTTGGCTTATGATGATTTGGTTTTCTATTTGAAAAATTTCCACCCAAGAATCTGGCAGGAATACGAAGGAATTATGAAAGTAGATGCCTTGCTAAAAGCAATGGTAAAAAAATTCGGCAATCCTCATAAGAAAAATAAAAAAAAGAAATAAGAAGTTATAACTATC
>JBDRVE010000013.1 GCA_039801725.1 candidate division WOR-3 bacterium
ATTGAAACTTAGAATACTTTCCTCAATTAGTTTTGAGAAGTCGCTTGTTTTTAGCCTACCTATAAGGGATTGAAACATATAATATTCTCGGGTTTCAG
Source organism: candidate division WOR-3 bacterium (assembly GCA_039801725.1). Classification (NCBI taxonomy): domain Bacteria; kingdom Pseudomonadati; phylum Caldifarciminota; species Caldifarciminota bacterium. Next base: position 99 of record JBDRVE010000013.1, read on the forward strand.
CGTAAGTTGCGTAATTTCAAGTTTTTAGCCTACCTATAAGGGATTGAAACCCTCTCTCAGCCCGAATAACTAACTCATTAGAAATCCAGTTTTTAGCCTACCTATAAGGGATTGAAAAGGGTTTTTCAATTGGTTTATAAAAATTAAAATATAAAAGATGGAAAAAAACCAAATTTTAAAAGAGGGAATCTAATATAATAAATGGTTAATCTATTAATGTGGAATTTGGTAGTTAAACTTTTGAGGGATTTTTTGAAAATGCCAAATTATGTTTGCCTAACCTTGAAAATTAATAAGAAAATTAGGAAATAATAAGAAGAGGATTTCTTCAAGGAGGGGTAGGATACGGGGTAGGTCCTCAATGCCAGAACATTGGAATGATTATTAACAGTAATAATAATGTTTTTATTAGCGGTAATAACAAGGTTTTTATTAATGTTAATGTCTATGCTTTTATTAATATCTTTAATAATAAATTTATTTTTTATAACCTCGCAGGACTTAAATCACAATAGATGGTATTGCTCCCCTACTTATATCCCCACCAAAAATAAAAGTAATGATATTTTAAAATAACCTTTGGCAAGTTTCGCAAAAGTAGGTTCTTCTTTTGGTCTTTCCTAAATATTTGATGTTGATTCTTGTTTGACAATTTGGACAAAATTTCTTTCCGTAGATAACTAATTTCTCTTTCAATCTTAAATTTTTCTTTCTAACAAGGTAAAAATCATAGGAGAAGGATAAACTTTCTTGAATTAGTTTGTCAATATCTTCGCTGGGAATATTTTTCCCAATACTTAAAGGATGGATTTTCGCTCTAAAAAGGGCTTCGTTTTTTATGATATTACCAATGCCAGCAAAAATATTTTGGTTTAAAAGAAGGTCACAGATAAAGTCGTCAGAATTTTTAACCATCTCCTTGGTTTTCAACTTGTCAAACTCTTTGCTCATAATATCAATGGTTGGGTCATACCGAAAATTATCTTTTTCTATAATCTTTACTGAGGTGTTGTAAAAGTTTAATACCGTATCTTTAAATTTGAGTGATAGCCTTTCTTTTTTTCCTTTTCTCTTCTGGTTTATTCTAAAAGAACCGTACATTAGGAAATGGATTACGAGATAAAAGGAATCAAATTCTAAAATTAAATATTTTCCCATAGATTTCACATCTAACACCTTTTTGCCAATTAAGAGTTCCTTTTTCTCTTTGGTATTGCCACTAACCATAATCGGAATTTTCCCTTTAAGAAAAGATAATTTTTCTTTGATTAAATAGACACCGGGTCCTTCCATAACCCCTTTCTTTTAAGAAAATTAATAGCTCTGATTGCGCTAACCTCTTTGTCTTTTATTTCTAACATAATATCAAAATCAGAATCAATCTTAATAATTTCTTCTAAAAAGATGGCGAAGTTCTTTAAGTTTATCCTTTGGGTATGCCTGCCTAACTTGGTAAGCCCTTTTTGAGAACTATAATCAATAATCGGCGGACCATCCTCGGGTCGCCAGGTTTTTATCACATCCCGTAGAATTTCGCCAAACCTTTCCCCACAATTATTTAAACGATAATGGAAATAATCAGCAACAATCGGTATCCCTAATCTTTCACTCAGGTATAAACAATCCTTTAAGGTATATAACCGCTCATCATTCTCAATAACTAATCTCTCTTTTAAAGATGAAGGAAGTTTGTTATAATTTTTGATAAATCTCTCTATTGCCGATTTTTTGTCTCCATAAGCACCACCAATATGAATCTGAATTTTGGCATCCCTTTTTGTATCTAAACTTTCAAGTAGTTTTAAATGGTAAAGGAGTTCTTTTATGCTTCTTTTGACTATCTCATTATCAGGAGAGTTTAAAACCACAAATTGGTCAGGGTGCATACCAACTCGGATGTTATACTCTTTAATCTTTTTACCAATTTCGGTTAGAATATCTTTAAAAATCAACTCCCACTTTATCCTGTTCACTGGATGGGAAGCAAAAGGAATCGTATCCGAAGAGATTCTGAAAAAATAAATCTGATTTTTAAAGTTAAAATCAAGAATTTCTAATAGACATTTTAAATTGTTTTCCACTTTTTCTATAAATAGACTCTTGCTAAAAGAGGAAAGACGAAAAGTTTTATCCGGACGACACTTTAAAGTCCGATTGATACAAGGATAACCAATCCTAATCATCAATAAATTTAATTTTAATAAAAATTGAGAAAAAATCATCTTATTATTTAAACTCCTCAAAGGCTCCTAAGAAAGAGTTAAAGAGTCACATAAACCAGTGAGGAGATTATCTTATAATCCTTTGATATTTATTATTTTAGATTATTTTATTTCCACCCGATTATTGCCCTATATCGCTGATAACTATGTTTTAGCCATTTAAAATTTCCCTTGCCATTTGCCTTTTTTTGTGCTATATTTATATATAGTAATATATATAGTAATAGAATAGAAGAGAGAAGAATTAAAAAGTGTGAAATATAATAATTATGAAACTTTAAAAAAGTTAGTAAAATTTAATATCTATTTTTTTCATTCCGGGTTCTTCCCAAAGTTCAGGTCTTCCAGTTGTAATTACGAAACTTCGATTACCACTTTAAAATCTCTAATTCCTTGTGCTGGATTAATAAACAGTTTTTGGTTTGTGAAAGGGGCTTTTAAGACTCTCTTGGGATATCTTAACAACCTTCTGATTATTCCTGGAATAAATCTCTCCTAAGAGGTCTTTTTAAAAAATAGAAAAAAAGATATTTAATTAAGTGGTAAAAATTAATTTAGCAGAAACTTTTAAAGTTAAAATACCAACCAAGTTGATTTTATCAATTCCAAACATTTTTAGCAAATAAATTAGAAAGGAGGTTAAGAGGTATGGAGGTAAGAAAACCAGAGAAACAAGAGATAGGAAAATTTTTTGATCTTCTTAAAGAGAGAGGTTTATTGGGTGATGGAAGCAGACGTTGCTATCTTGGTTATGACTTTGGCATTCTTAGTCATGTTAGTTATGATTTTAGTTTAGCATTAATTCCGGATTTTGATAAATATCCAAAAGAAATTCTTATTGGTAGTGATGTATTGGTAGAAATGGGGGGCATTTATGTAAAGATGAATAAGGTAAGCTTTTTTGTTCCGAAGGAGTTTATTGTAAAGGTATACGAATTCTGGAATAAGTTTGGTCTTTATTACCTATACTTAATGGTCTATTTTTCAGCAGAAGCAAGCATAATAATGGGGAAGAAATTAAAGGATACGATAAAGGATACAATAATATATAAATCATTAGGTGTGGATTTGAAGGAATTAGCCCTTTCGGATGTAGAATACCAATTATTTAAAGTCTTTGGAGGTCTTTTAGTGAAGTTTCTAAATTATTTGGATAAAAAAGGAGAAATTGATTGGATAATGAGATTCCTTTATAAGCAGTTTGGTAACGGTTTATCTTTTGAGAATTTCAAATACATTTTTTTAGATGATAAGGATTATTATAAAATTGCTGATAGGAGAGAGGTGATCAAAGTCGTTTATCCTCTATTAAAAGTGAATGGTTATTGGTAAGTTAAAAATGGAAGAGATCAAAGATATGACAAGTTATTTTCTAAATTTTTTTCAGTTTAAGGTGAAGAGATATATTATTGAGGAGGTTGATGTTATTAAAGGTTATGTTGTTTATTGGTTGGATTATTTAGGTGTTAAAAGGAGGTATAAGTGTCGTTTGGATGATGTTAAGAAGGTTTGGTTTAGTGAGGATGGCAAGTTTTTAGAAGAGTTTTTAAGATAGAAGAGAGAAGGTTAGTAAAATGAAAACAAAGTTAGAAAAGAAAACAAAGATAGAAAAAAGAAAAAAGTTAAAGGAGAGAGAAATTAGGGATGAGAGGGCGTATTCTTTTGTGGAGAAGTTAGATACGGAGTGTTATAATAGTGTTTCTACTTGGCATAATCCTAAGTTTGGTGGTAAGCATTCGGTTGATAAGGTGTTGGTTTATGTAGTGAAGCTTCAGGATCGTTTTTTAGTTGCTGTTCGTTGTTTTTATTGTAGGGATTTAATGGCTTCTTGTGAGATTATTGGGGATAATCTTTCTGGTGTTGATTGGGAACGGGTTATTGATAAGGTGAGGGAGTGTTGGAGGTTTTTTAAGGTTAAGGATAAATTAGCATTCTTTAAACAGAATTTAGTTTAAGATGGAAAAATTTAAGGGAAAAGTGTGTAGAGAGGATGTAAAAAGGGTGTGGAGTACTTTGAAGACTAAGAAGGAGAAGGTGAGGTTTTTATTTAAAAATCCTTTGAAGTTAGAGGATATTCCGAAGGATATTTTAGATGAGATAATGGCGGATGTAGATTTAAGGTTAGCGTTATTGGATGGTTATGATTTTAAGGATAATGATGTAGAGTTTTTAGCTGAGTATATTGTTAAGGGTCAGATTGGTGATTATTTATCTTCTCAGATTTTATCTAGCAAGATAAGTGATGAGGCGAAGGTAGAGTTTAAGGTTTTGTTGTTGTTAAGGAGTAGAAATGCAAGTACAGATTAGGAAAAACAATGAGGTTAAGGTTATCTATCGCGTCATAGAATTTCTTCCGGTTCTTTCGATAACATCGGAGTGATTCATGAAAAGAGGAATTATTACTTCCGATAATAATTATCAAAGCAAATCTCCCAAAAGAAAAATTTTTAAAATAGAATAAAGGATTTTAAGAATTTTTATCAGATGTTTAAAAATAATTTAACAAAAACTTTTAAAGTTAAATTATCATCTTCGTTAAAGTGTTTTAATACAATATGTTTAAAAAAGATGAAAGAGAAGATAATAAAAAAAGATGCCTCAATTTCCATTTCCGAATTGGAAGTTATCGTTTCGCAAATATCGAATTCTTATGCCGAAATAAGTGTCAGGTGTCCTTATTGTCATAATTTAATCTGTTCTTTCGGTTTGAGAGGTTATTCCTTAGAGGTTGAGGAATCTGCTCCTAAAATAGATTGGCAAAAAGTAATTGAGGTTTGCCGAACCGAGTATATAAAACAAAGATTTAATAAGATGATTTTTGATTATCCATTTATTAAAACCCAGGTTTCAGTATCCGAAAAATCGAAAGTTTAAAAAAGGGAATTTAAAAATGAAAGACCTTTTGAGATTTCTGGTTCTTTTAATAAGGGTTATCTACAAAATTACCGCAGGTATAATTTTAGGAGTTTTCTTTATTCTTTTTATTCTTATCAAAACTGCTATTCGCTTAGCCGAAGAAAGGGAAAGGACAAGAGCACGAGAGTTGGATATTTTAGAAAGAGCCTTAGAAGACCCAAGATTTGACGACGAAGAGAGAAGAGCAATTTTTGAAAGATATCTTGATTTGAAATACGGAGAAAGATTTGGTAGAAGAAGAGAAAGATATTTCGGCTCTTCCGATGTTTTTAGAAGAAAGAAAATATAAAGAACCAAGATCTGAGTTAAAAAGATTATGAAATTACCAAACTTTACTACTCAACAAGTAATTAAAATTTTAAAAACAATGGTGAAAGCGCTTCTTGAGGACCCTAATCGTGTCCTTCCTGCGGTGATGATTTTAGGAAAACCAGGAATTGGGAAAACTTCTATTGTTAGGGAGATTGGAAAAGAATTTCGGATGGAAGTATTAACTTTCTTATTGTCTTTAAGAGACCCTTCGGATTTATTTGGCTCTAAAATTCCCGAGAAAATTGGCGACGATTGGGTGACAAAACTTTCTGTACCACAGGTAATTTCCGAGGCAACTCTTGCTTATAAGAGGACAGGAAATCCGGTGATAATTCTATTTGATGAGTTTAATCACGCTACCCCTATGGTGTTAAAAGGATTGTTTCAACTCTTATTAGAAAGAAGGATGGAAAGTTTTACTCTTCCGCCATCGTTAATTATCTTATGCGGTAATCGGGATTATGAGAATTTAGGTTGGTCAATGGAAGAGTTTCCAATGGCATTTTGGGACAGAGTTTTAAAATTAGAAATGGTGTTTTCTTTAGATGAGTGGATAGATTGGGCACTTAGAAATGGTATGGATGAGAGGATTATTGGTTTTGTAAAATGGAAACCGGAGATTATCTTTATGGAAACGGATGGATTTGTGATAACTCCAAGAACCTTGGAAAGGGCTTCTAATTTGTTGAAAGTAGTTCGGGAGGATATATGGATTTTAAGGACTGTGTTAGGAGATGCTGGATTCAGCGCATTCCAGACTTGGCTAGTTGTTGTTGCTAAAATTAACTTTTTTGATGTTCTTAATAACCCATTTAAGATACAGAGGTTATCTCCTCAAGAGGTATTGGCGTTTACTGTCTCGTTGGCTTCCTACCTGAGGAATACTGATGAGAAGGGATTTCAAAAATGTCTTGTAGCATTTGAAAATTTACCAGAAGAGTATAAAGTGTTTATTCTTCATAGTTGTCCAAAATTCATAGAATGGATAATGGAAAAACATCCTAAGGAATTTAGATTAATAATTGAGCAGTTTGGAAGATTATTAAGGATAGATATCTAAATAATCAAGAATGAGTTCCCAAAGGATAAATAAGGTCTTTAAGAGATTATGGACGAGGAGATAAAAAAGTTAGTCTTTGATTTAACTTGTTCGTTTCCGGAACTAATTTTTCCGTTAAGATTGATAGAAATCCATTGGGAAGAGAAATGGGATATTCCAACAGTTTTGGCTAAGACCGATGGAAAGAAAATATTTCTGAGTCCCGAACTTAAAAAATTTCCTACCTCTGTCCAAGAGGGAGTGATTCTTCATGAAATATTTCATATCTTATTGGCTCATATCCCTCGAATGAAGAAAAGAGATCCGATAATTTGGAATTTAGCGAGCGATGCGGTTGTTAATAAGATTGTGAGTGAGTTTATAAATTTTTATGTTAAAGGTATGGTGACTTTTAGAGATTTACAGGAGGTTAATCCAACAATCAGTGAAGAAGATTCTGTCGAAATAGTTTATTACAAATTAACTGAGAAACCTTTTTTCTTAGGTTGGGGTAGAAGAGAGCGAAATCAGCAAAGAAAAATCCTTAAATCTTTTGATAAATTGGTTCCTAATCCCTATCTTACAAAAGAGGATGAGTATAAAGCAGAGGTTGCATTAGAAAATGTAATTGAAGGAATGAAGAACCGAGGTAAAGATCCAGGAATTTTGGAAGAGATTCTTATTTTAAGAAGAAGGAAAAGAAGATTACCGAGGAAAGAATTAGGTGAAATTTTAAAGAGAGGGATGATAGTTGAAGATTATTCTCAGGAGTTAGATATAAGAAGGTGGCATGATTGGCAAACCTTTGGAATTTTTTATCCTCGACCGATTTGTAGTGTAAAAAGACCAGTCATCGTTGTGATAGATTCTTCCGGTTCCACTTCTCCTTGGTGGAAATCCTTCTTGGAAGAAGTGGTCGCAATTACGAGAGATAAGACGGATGTATATTTGATTCAAATCGATGCAAAGATTCAGGATATCAAAAAGATAACCACCGTTCCAAAAGAGTTGAAGTTGAAAGGAGGTGGTGGAACAGATTTCAAGGAGTTTTTCGAGTTTGAATGGCTTAAGAAGATAAGAATGACAAGAAGAGAATTAAGGAATTCTCTTATTTTCTTCTTTACTGATTTGGTTGCCTATGGAGTTCCTGAAATTTGTCCAAAAGAAATTGACAGAAAGAAATTTTATTGGGTTTTGATAAATAAGGTTAAGATTCCTTGGGGCAAAGAAATTCCTTGGTATGAATTAGGAAGAGAAGATTACGAGGATGATTAATTATTAAATGGAAAAAAGTAATGCTTAAGAAGAAAAGAGTATGGATAAAATCCGGTAAACTATCAAAAAGTTTAAGATGATTTAGGAATTTTGATAAAATGAAAAAGTGTCCAAAGGTAGAGGGTTTTTATGGCTTACTTTCTCAAGTCTTAAGTAACCGAGTCCGAATAACAAAATAAATGAATTCTTCGCAGATATTATTAAATAAATTTCTGATTATCTTGCTGAGAAAGATTTTGAGATTTTTGAAAGGAAAATTTTAGAGTCGATAAAAATGGTAATCCAATCGGATATCTTTTCTCTTTACTTTGATAATACTTGGACAGTTTTTCAGATAAAAATTAGAGATCCTTTAACTAAAAATATCATCTTTCAGTTGCGGTTATTTTAAATAATTTTATCTTTTTGATATTTATTGTGGTTTTTAAAAAAAGATTTTATGAATATGCCTAATAAACAGATAAAGAAAAAGAAAAAAGAGGTGGATTTACTTTCAAAGAAAAAGTTAATTCTTGAGGAGTTTGAGAAAGAGTTAAAGGAAAGGTTTGAGAAAGATTATCCTTCCATAGAGGTATTTTTTACCTTGGGAGAAGTTTATATTAATATTGCTTTAAGGAAGGAATATAAATATTTTGAATTCCCGTTACCAATATCTATTTTAGAGAAATATGCAAAAGAGGAAGAGAATTTTAAGGGATTTAAGGAGAGGGTTTATCAGTTAATAAAAGGTTTTTGGGAAATACGATTCGACAAGAAATTTGTAAGAGATTTTTATGTTCTTTTAAAAGTTCTTGGAAAGATTTAGGAGCGAATATGAGATATGAAAAAACTTTTAGAATGGTTAAAGGGGGTTTAAAAATTAGAGAAGAAAATGTTTGAAAAAAAGAAATTTGCGAAGTCTTTTATAAAGAAGGAGCATCTTCCAGAGATTATTTATTTTAGAAGAATGATAATTAAGAATTGGAGAATATATTGTAGAGTGTCAAAAAATTTAAAGATGGGTTTCATAAAGAAGGAAAAGGTTTTAGCAATGATGGATTTTGTGAATTCCTTTGATTTAAGAGATATTTGTTTAACTTTAATAGAATTAAATATGCCAAAAAATTTAGAGGTAGTGTTCAGCAAAGTTATTAAAGGTTCTGTGATTAGTTGGACTGATTTTTTTACTTTGGATGATATAAATGAAATGAATAAAAAGGAATTTGAAACATTCTTGTTTTCTCACTTTGGGAAGTGGTTGTTAGAAAAATATGTTTTTTATAATGAAGAGGAGATTTTGTGGAATTTTATTTTAAAGTATAATAAAATTCTATAAAAGAATTAATACTTTTTAGTTATTGGGAGGAGATTTTTATCGATGTTAGATAATGTAAAAAGTATGAAGGTTCAACAAAAGGGGCGAAAATGGAGTTTGATATTGATTTTCAATATTTTTTGTTAAAATTAATAATTGTTAATGTAACAATTTTATGCTCTTTGAGAATTCGGAAAGATAAAAGAAATCAAGTCTGATATGGGTTTTAGTTTGTTATTAGGGATTGAAACTATATAATAATTTTGCGTTTCTCTTATGGAATTAAAAGGAAAAGTATTAAAAAATAAAATTAATATCCTTTCTCGGTTTAGGAGGGAAAAATATGGTTCCTTACAAGCAAAAAATTTTTGGTAACCATTTAAATAGAATGAAGAAAGGGTGTGTATTATGTTTAGTTTTAGAAACAGAAAGACATTTTCGGTAGGAGAGATTAGAAATTTATTAGAGAAAGATGGTAAAGTGGTCTTGAGAAAGGAGAATCCGGCAAAAGGGATAGTGGAGTTTTGGCATTGGAGGTACGATGGAAAGTATGTAAGGGGTGAGTATTCTTATACCAAAGGTTCAAGTGGTTACATTGTGCATCTATATAAAAGGCAGTTACCTTTAAGCAGCGCGGTGCAGGAGATAAAGAGTAAAGTCTCATCAGGTTGGGAGTTGATTTGGTGATTCATAATTATCGACAAAGGAAAATTTTAATTAAAGATAAGGAGTAAAAATAGAATAGAGAAGATATTTTAATTTTGAGACGCTTGTTGCCTTTTAATGAAGGATTTGGATGACGGTGAATGGAAGAGTAAAGGAAATTATTTAATTATTTATCATCTTATGAGAATCAAAATTTCGCTTGACATTTTGTCAAATTAACTTATATTATATATAAAAAACTTGGTGAAAGTTAAGGAATTAATATTTTTGGTTCTTCCGGTGGAAAGATTGCTGCAAGTAAATAAAAGAAAGTTCTTAGAGTGTAAAGCATCGATGCTGTTTTGGATATTAGTAATTTTCCCATTAGTATTTTTAGAATTTTTATTACAAAAGAATGGTATCTTCTTATCCCTTTTCCTTAGCATTATTTTAGCACAATTTCGAAATTTATGAATTTAAGGAGTTTAGTATTATGTTTAAAAGTTAAAGAAGAAAGTGGAATGTAATAATGTGCTGTGTATTTTTGGCAAAGAGAATGGAAGATTAATAAGTTAGGTGTTAGTATTGGAGGTATCCATCAGAAACACTGAGATTAAGTATTCGCTACTCTTATTGTCAAAATCTTATAGTTTCTTGTGGGGCGGTGGTAATTCAAAAAATTATTGGAAAATGGATTGGAACTATTTAATAAATATCGTGAGATACATTCTCGCTGTTCTTTCTCAGACCAAAAAGGTTGGTTTTTTAATCATCGAAAGATTAAAAAGTAGAGTAAATATAGAAAAGAGAAGGAAAATTTTTTGGTTATAAAAAAAGATAAGTTAATCAATTGGGAAGAATGGAAAAAATGGAGTAAAAAGAAGAAAGAGGGATTTCTTCACCGTTTAAAATTTAATTCTCTGAGTGAAATTCCCGAAAAAATTTTAGAAGAGATAATGGCCGATGTTGATTTAAGATTGGCACTGATAGAGTCTCATCACATTCCTAAAAGGGATTTTAAAATAGTAAAAAAATATTTTATTAGAGGCAATGTTGGTGCTATTACTTGTCGTAAGTTAATTGCTGCTTTTGATAAAAAAGAACGAGATGAGTTAAGAATTATTCTCTTTCTATCTCGACCCGATTTATACAAAATTGCTGAAAAAGAGTGTAAAAAGTTAGATAAAATAATGTTAAATTATAAAAATAAATTAAAATAGAATAAAAGAAGTTTAAATATCAATGGAAGTATTTACTCAAATTAATACAACTCAATATAAAAAATTATTAAAGTTTTGTTTACAATATCCCGATTGGTCTTTAATGGTGGTGGGCAAGGCGGGAATTGGTAAAACGCAAATCGCAAAAGAGATAGCCACGGAGGCTAATGCGGGTTTAGTAGAAATTTATCTCTCAATAAGAGAGCCCTTTGATTTAATCGGAGCAATTTTCCCCGTTAAAACCGAAAAAGGAATGGTTTCAGTAAGGGCTATTTCGGAAATTATGAAAAGGGCTTGGGATGAATATAATAAGAAACAGAGAGTGGTCCTATTATTTGATGAATTTACCCATGCAAATAAAAATGTCTTGAAGTCTCTGTACCAATTGCTTTTAGAAAGAAAAATAGAAGACCAAGAACTACCACCTAACACTTTAACAATTCTTATTGGAAATTTAGACTACGAAGGTTTAGGTTGGAGTATTGAGGAGTTTCCTAAAGCCTTTCTTGATAGGTGTATCCGCGTAGAACTAACCTTCTCTTTTGATGAATTTTTCGATTACGCAATAAAAAGAGATTTCCATCCTTCCATTTTAGGATTTATAAAATGGAAACCAGAGATGGTAGAAAAATTAACTCCCCGAACCTTAGAAAGATGCTCTAACACCTTAAAGATTATAGAGAATTTAAATCTCAACGAAAAAGAAAAGAGAGAGATGGAAAATCTGTTGTTAAAAGTGATAATGGGTGAGGCTGTTTACGGTACTTACAAAATTTGGAAGGAGACTTCTGCGGTGAATGTTTTTTATATCCTTGATAATTTTGATAAGGTTAAGTTGAGTGAAGAGCAATTTATTGCCTTTGTAATCCAACTTGCTTATCTTCTCAAAGATAAATCCTACTGGGATAAAGTAGCAAAGATAATTTACAAATTTCCTCAAGAATTGCTTCTCTTTCTTTTACAAAGCAATGAGGAATTTAAATGTTATGTGATGGATAAATTACCCGAACGAAAGAAAATTTTTAAAGTATTTAAAGAGATATTGGATAAATAAAAATGGATAAGAATATTGAAAAAAAATTAAGAAAACTTAAAGTTAATGCCATTTCCCTTTTTCCAGATGTAGGGTATACTTTTCTTTTCGTAAAGTTTAAAATTGATCCCAATATTCCCTATCCGGCTTTAACTAACGGAAAAGAGGTAAAGATTCACCCTGATCTTTTTTTCTCTCTCTTTAATGATAAAGAGCAATTATTTATATTTTTCCACGAACTTCTGCATATTCTCTTACTTCATTGTTATCGAATAGAACGCCGCCAATTAGAAATATGGAATTTAGCCGCTGATGCGGTAGTAAATAATATTTTAAAAAGAGATTTTGGTATGGAAGTTCCTAAATCAGCAATTACTATTGAATGGTTAAATACGCTTTTCCGAGCAGGAATAAAAGAAGAAGATGGAACGGAGGTGATTTATCACAAATTAGAGGAAAAAATCAAAGATAAGAAAGAAAAGGAAGGTTGGGTCTATGATATGGTTAAGGGAAAACTATTTATTGATATTGAAAAGAGTGAGAAAAATGAACAAGATATGGTCGAAATAATACCGGCCATCTTAGAAAAACTCGTGGAAGTCTTGAGAAGAAGAGGTAAGGAGCCTGGTTCTTTAGCATTAGAGTTAGAAAGAATTAAAGTTAAGAGAAAACTCCCCCGGCGAGAAGTAGCAGAGGTAGTAAAACGGACCTTCGGTGATGCTGCCCTCTCTCTTTTAAATCCAAAGAGATATTATCTTTATGAAGAATACGGTGTATTTATACCTCTTTATGAGGCAGAAGAAGAAAGAAAGTTGATCCTCGTAATTGATTCCAGCGGCAGCACCTCTCCTTGGTGGCGAGATTTTTTTAAAGAAGTTTTCGCAATAGTGGCTGAAAAAGTAAAAGTGCTATTAATTCAAATAGATGCAAAAATCCAAAGCATTGAATGGTTGGAAGAGGTTCCTCCATCTTTGGTATTGAAGGGTGGCGGAGGGACAGATTTTAAGAAATTTTTTGAATTCCAATGGATAAAGAAAGCCAAGATTTCATATAGGGAATTAAAGAAGGCATTGATTTTCTTTTTTACTGATTTGGATGCTGACGGTGTTCCTGAGAAGCCTCCTGTCCAGATTAATCCCCAAAATTTTTATTGGGTGCTAATAAAACCAAAAAAGATTCCTTGGGGTAAAAAGATAGATTGGTGGTTATTAAAGGAAGAAAGAAATTCCTAAAAAGAAATGAGATACGAAAAGATAGTTATTATTGATACTGGGGGAGATTTGTATTTTAGATTAAAAGATAGCGCTGGCTGGACCGCCGGCGAATTAAAATTTTGTCACGGTGATAATTACCGATTCTATTCGTTAGAAGAAACATTAAACTTCCTTAATGACTGTTCAGGAATATTGGTTTATGACGGGGAAAAATGTTATTTAAAGGTTAACAAATTAAAACAAAAATTTCCTCTTATCAACATAAAATTAACCAATTTTCCTTTAGAAATATACTATAAAGGGAAAAAGGGAGATTTATTTGCTCTTTTTGATGAGGCGGATGATAATTGCGAAGTTTATAGCGAGATCGATGAATCGGGAATTGAATATTTTAAGATTAAAGTTAATGCCTCAAGAAAAAAGATAGACTTTCTCAAAATGAAGAGGTTTTGCTATATCAAAAGAAATAAAAATTATTCTGACTATTGGTGTTTTGAATGGCGTTCTACCAGCAATAACTTTATAAGTATTGAAAAATTTAAAATATTTTGGGACTGGCTAAAAGAAAAGAGCGAAAGGAATGAATTAATATTAAGTGTTTCCGATGATAATTCGACAGTTAACATTAAGTCTTTTCATTCCTTTAAAATACCGATAGAGGTTTTCTTTTTGATAAAAGAAAAAGGTGATTTGAATGTTCTGAGATTATTAGATTATTTTTCTGAGGAGGATATATAAAAGAAAGGAGAATTATGGTAAGATGGCGATACGAAATAAAAAAAGATAAGTATAAAAATAAAATTAGTGAGGTAGCCTTTATTGCCGTCGCCGAACGGAAGTATCAATACGTTTCCTTTTCTTTTCCATCTAACTTAAACTTTCAGGTAACCGAAGAACTTGCCCAAATAAAAAAAAGGATTGGTTTCTATTGCCATAATTTTAAGTTTGGAGTATTTTATAATCAAAGGGCAAAAGATGTTAAACTTATAAATATCAAAAATTTGAAACTTTCTATATCAGTTCCTTTGATTTCCTTTCTCTCTTTTTCTGATTTTAAAAAATTGGTTGAAGAAGAGAATGTCTGGACTTTGAAATTTGTAGCGGAGAAGAAAAAAGGAAAAATTCATTTTCTTTTAGATGATTTAAAGGTTAATATAATGATTGGTAATTTAGATAAATATCAAAATTTAAAGGCATCTTTTGTAAAAAGAGCGGAAGATAATTTTTTAATGATTCTTTTTGGTCATAATTATTTTTCTCTAAAGGATTATAAACCACTGATAAAAAAATTTAATTATATCAGGATTGGTAAGCTAGGAAAGGAGATTATTCTGAGAATTCCGTTCGAAATTCCTTTTATGACCGAAGAAACTAACCTATTAGAATTTATCCGATCAGCAAAAAAAAACAAAAAGTTTTAAAATTTTAAGTTGATTGGTATTGGTTAGCGATGTTAAATAATTTGAAACATTATAAAGATAAGATGTGGAAAATTAAGAGAAGGGAGAATACCTTTATATTAAAAAGAAATAACAAATTGATAACAATATCTTTCGGAAAAGAAAGTCCAATCTATTTTTGTGAAGATAGAGCAATTTTGTCAAGATTGCCAGGTGTTTATTTTCCTCATCTTAAAAGAAGTGTAGTGATTGTTCCTTCTTATAATTATACCTCTGAAATAACCCACTTAATTGATGGAATTTGGTTTTCTAAAATCAAAATAGAAGAAAGAGAATTAAAGAAAATAAGAAAATTATTGAGGAGTCCTATGGCGATAAAAATTAACATATCCTTTGACCTGATTAAAAGAGGTGAAGTTGCTAGTTACTATGATAATGAAAAGGAAAGTATTGATAAATCGCTAACAAAAGCAAACGCTTCTTTTGATTTATTTATAAAACTGAATAAAGATGAAGTAAAGGAACATTGGAATCTTTTAGAAAATATGGATGCCTCAGAGGTAATCTTTAACCGAAATAGGCGGATAATAAGATATTCTAATGATGATAAGTATGCCTTTGAACTTAAGGAATTAGCATTAGAAGAACTATCTCTTTTCAAACCTAAAACGGAGGTAAAAGTAAAGTTTATCAATTTGGTACCTGAGACTATCTATACAGTAAATATTAAGAAAGAAGCAATTTGGTTAGAAGTAAAAGGAGATATTTATTTGGCTGATAAAGAGAAATGGAGATGGATTGCATCAAAAATTCGGAACGAAAAAGATGTAGAGATATTTAATCTGTTAGGCTACCTAGAAAAAGTTTATAGAATTTTCGATTATTAAATAAACTAAAAGAAGTTATTATCTTCCAAAGGATTTCATAAAAGAAAAATTGGTGTTTAAAGGAGGAATAATCAATCTTGCTTTAAGTTTATTCATAGAATGGAGAAGTTTTTTAGCCTACCTATTATGAGGGATTGAAACTCAATGCCATTTTCATAGTTAAGAAAAGAAAAAATGATTTGGAATTATTAACCTACCTATATTTAGAAAAAAGATATAAAAATTGTAAATAATAATGAACGAATTGCCAACTTTAATACTTTTTATTATTATCCTCTTAAACCCTTTTTAATTAATATCTGTAAGAAAATAAAGGATTAATTAAAGGATGGTATAGTAGATAGTCATAGGGATATCCCTATGACTATATAAGTCTTTGATTCATAAGAACTTATAAGTATATACCCCCTCCCCCTATACCTTTGCCTTCTAAATCATTTATTTGTTAATTTCCTCTTCGGTGATTTAAGAAAGTTATTATAAATTGGGCAACTAAAAAATAGATGATGATTTCAAATAAGAGCCGATATCTTGCTTCAGCAACAACACCAGTGGAAAATATTAAAGGTAATATAATTAATAACTCTAATAAAGGTTTATCTTTTATAACTATTTTCACAAAGTAAATTAGAAGAAAAATTAAGAAGATAGATGAATATATTAGAAGAAAAATACCAAAAAAGCCAATTTTTATCAACCGTTCGAAAAGAAAAGTTTTTATCCCTTCTATTATCTTCCCTTTTAAAATAGAAGAGAAAACTTCTTGTTGGATAGGTTTTTCTATCTCTTTATTTAAATAGATTAATAAGGGTTTAAAAGAAATTGGTGATATTAATGTGTTAAAAGAAAAAAGGATATGAGAAGAGAGCAAATGTAAGGGTGCTTTTTTCAGTTCTTTTAAAGATATATCCCTAATTGCCTGCCAATACTCCTTTTTGGTATACTTATCTTTTAACCTCTCTTTTAAATCTCTATTCATTAACTCCCTTGCCTTTTGATAACTTATTTCTTCTTTTAAAGATTTAGCAACCGGTAGATAATAAGAAAAGAAATTGATATAAGGTAAAGTAGAAAAAGTAAAGTAGTTTATCTTTTTATAAATAAGAAAGGACCAAGGAAGAGTAAAAAGATAAGGAATAATAAAAAAGATAAACGCCTTTTTTAAGTTCCTTTTTATAAAGAAATAGATTGCTAAAAAGGGTGGCAAAAGAAGACCAACTGGTTTAATATAAGACAGAAGGGAAAATAATATTAGTGAGATGGTATTTTTATTATTCTTTAAAAATAGGTATGCCAAAAAAAGAGTTATCCCAAAGAATAAATCGGTAATTGGAAAAAGGGAATAAAAATTTACTTGTGGTGATAAGATAAAGAAAAGGGCAAAGAGATAAAAACTTTCTTTATCGCAATATTTTTTTATGATTAATAAGAAAATTATTGATAAGATAAGATAGAAGATAAAACCAATATAAGGTTTTGGAATAATAAGATAAAAGAAGGATAATAAAAATGGAAAAAAGGGTGGTCTTTTTGTATCAAAATTTCCTTCCCTTTCGTAATTAAAAGATAAAGCAAGGTTTTGGGCAAGTTCGTAATACTCCTTCGCATCGCTTATCGCCTCTAAAATTGCCTTTTCATTAGATAATAAAGGAATAAGAAAAAGAAAGCGGATTAAAAGAAGTAGGAAAAATAAAAGAAAATCCCTTTTGAGCATTTTAAATCGCTAATTTCTCTTTTAAAACTTTCAAATTATATATATCTTCTTTATTATATTCTAATAAAATTTCTAAGGCTTTTTTATCACCCAACTTATATTTTTGCCAGAGTTTCACCGCAGTAAACCCATTTATATCTTTTATTTTCCTCTCAATACCTAATTTCTTTTCTACCTGTTTTAAACCACCATAAAGGTTTCTCTTATGGCATTCCTTCATTAGGTCTTTGTGGATACAATATTTTTCTATATCAATATTAAATTTCTTTTTGATAAATTTTAAATCAAAATCAGTGCCATTATAAGTATAAAGGATTTTTATTCTTTTTATTATCCTAATTAATCTCTTAGGATTTATCTCGTTTTCAACCAATTGGATAAATTCAAAATTCCTACCTTTATCTATCCCAAAACCAATTACTGTCAATTCTCCTTTTTCTGGCTCTAAATGGGTTGTTTCAATATCTAAATAGCCTTCATATTTTTTAAAAAATAGGATATTAAATAATTTATAGATTTTATCTAAAATCCTCTTCACCAATTAATTTTGCCAATTTTTATCTTTTTCGCAATAATTTAAAAGATATTATTGATTTTATTGTAAATAAGAATTATAATTTATCCAATGAGTGTGATTAAAGATATTTGCGACGAAGAAAAAATTTTTGAAATTTTAGAAAAGACCAAAAACCCTGATAAGAAAACTATTGAATTAATCTTTGATAGGGCAAAAGAGAAGAAAGGGCTCTCCTTAGAAGAGGTTGGTTATTTAACCAATTTGAAAGATAAAGAACTTATTGATGAACTTTTTAAGATTGCCGGAAAGATAAAAGAAGAGATTTATGGTGAAAGATTGGTTTTCTTTGCTCCTTTATATATTTCTGATTTCTGTGTTAATGATTGTGAGTATTGTAATTTCCATATTAGAAATCCAATGAAAAGAAGAAAGTTAAGTTTAGATGAGATAAAAGAAGAGACAGAAAGAATAATTGAGATGGGTCATAAAAGAATATTATTGGAATGTGGTGAGGACCCAGTGAATAATCCAATAGATTATATCGTTTCCGCAATTGAAACAATTTATTCGGTAAAAACTGAAAAGGGAAATATCAGAAGAATAAATGTAAATATTTCAGCCACAACCAAAGAGAATTATAAGAAATTAAAGCAGGCAAAAATTGGTACTTATCAATTATTTCAAGAAACCTATCATTATGAAACTTATAAGAAATTACATAAAGGACCAAAAGGTGATTATGAGAGGCAGATTACCGCTCATATTAGAGCCTTTGAGGCAGGAATTGATGATTTAGGAATTGGAGTCCTTTTTGGACTTTATGACTGGCGGTTTGAAGTTTTATCTTTGGTTTCCCATGCCCAATTTATGGATAAATATTTAGGTGTTGGTCCCCATACAATTTCTGTTCCCCGATTTAGAAAGGCACCCACCGTAACTTATCAGCCAGAGTATCCGGTTTCTGATGAAGACTTTTTAAAGATTATTGCGATTTTAAGAGTTGCCGTACCTTATACGGGAATGATTTTGTCAACCAGGGAAAGACCCGAAATAAGAAGAGTTGCTTTTAAATTGGGTATTTCCCAAACTTCGGCAGGCTCAAAAACCTCTCCTGGTGGTTATAGAAATTTTTCTAAGGAAGAAGCCCAGTTTGAAATATATGATTTAAGAACCTTGGAAGAAGTCATTAATGATATTTTAAAAGATAAATTAATTCCCAGTTTCTGTACTGCTTGTTATCGGGTTGGTAGAACCGGTGAAGATTTTATGAATCTTGCCAAACCTGGTGAAATTAATAAATTTTGCCGACCTAATGGAATTTTAACTTTCGTAGAATATTTAGAAGATTTTGCTAAAATTAACGGTAAAAAAGAGATTTATAAAAAGGGATACGAAGTCGTGGAATATTATCTCAATCAGATTGATAACGAAAATATCAAAAAAGAGACAATAAAAAGAATAGAAAGAATAAAAAAGGGAGAAAGAGATTTGTATTTCTAAAATATGTGTTATGCGATTCCGGGAAAAGTTATTGAGATAGAAGATAATATTTGTAAGATTGAATATTTTGGTATTATTAAAAAAGTAAGAAATGATTTTTATGATTTAAAGATTGGCGATTATGTTTATGCCCAAGGTGGTTTTGTGATCCAAAAAATTCCTGAAGAGGAAGCAAGAGAGACATTGAAGATTTGGGAAGAATTTTTTTATAAATTAAAAGAAGTTGATTTAAGGGTTACCTATCCTTCAAAAGATTTATACAAGATTGCAAATAGAATTCGTCAAGAATATCACGATAATTCTTGTTGTATTCACGGAATAATTGAATTTTCAAATTATTGTCGCAATAACTGTCTTTATTGTGGTTTAAGAAAAGATAATAAAAAGTTAAAAAGATACCGAATGGAACCTGACGAGATAATAAATTTAGCCTTTTATGCTATTAACAAACTTAATTTTAAGGCATTGGTTTTTCAATCGGGTGAAGATTTATATTATGATATAGATAAATTATCTTATATTGTAAAAAGAATAATGGAAGGAAGCCCTTGTCTTTTAATATTAAGTATTGGCGAGAGGGAAATTGAGATTTATAAAAGACTTTACGAACTTGGTGCCCGTGCTATTCTTTTGAGGTTTGAAACAAGTAATAAGAAGGTTTATGAAAAAATGAGACCCGGTCATAAATTAGAAGATCGGGTTAATTTAATAAGAGAGTTAAAAGAGATTGGTTATTTAATAATGACTGGTTTTTTGATTGGTTTGCCCGGAGAGGAAGAAGGTGATATTTTAAATAACCTTGCTTTAACTAATGAACTTGGTGCTGAGATGTTTTCTTTTGGTCCTTTTATTCCCCATCCCGATACACCTTTAAAAGACTTTTTGCCACCACCAATGGAAAAGGTTTTAGATACAATTGCTCAAGCAAGGATTCTTTATCCAAATAGTAAAATTTTAGTTACTACTGCTATGCAGACATTAGATAAAAAAGATGGATTAAAAAAAGGTTTATTAGCCGGTGCCAACTCTTTGATGATTAATTTAACACCGAAGGAATATGCTTATTTATATGAAATTTATCCTAATCGGGATGGTGTTGGTGAAGATATTAATCAAAAAATAAAAGAGATAATTGCTCTTCTTCACGAACTTGGTCGGGCACCAGCCGATATCGGTTTGTAAGAACCCTAAATTAATATAAATTGACAAATAATTTTTATTAATTATTATTTTTCTTTATGTTAAAAGAACTTTTGAAACCGGAAATTGAAGAGGCAATAAGAAATAAAGACTGGCGGGCGCTAAAAGAATTGATTTCAATGTGGCCTGCTCCAGATATTGCTGATCTTTTGGAAAGTTTAGAAGAAGAAGAGAGATTGATTCTTTTTAGACTTCTGCCTACCGAATTAGCAGCAGAGGTTTTTGTTGAATTAGAAAGGAATGTCCAAACCCATCTGGTTAAGAATTTATCTAATGAAAAAATGAAGGAAATTCTTTTAGAAGTTCCGCCCGATGACCGAACCGAGATATTTGAAGAATTGCCTGGCGAAGTGGTTTCCCAATTAATCAGTCTTTTACCTCCGGAGGAAAGAAAAGAGGCTTTAGATTTGCTTGGCTATCCGAAGGATTCGGTAGGGCGTTTAATGACCCCCGACTATGTGAAAGTTAAAGAGCATTGGACAGTGAAATATAGTTTAGAACATATTAGAAAATTTGGCAAAGATGCTGAAACAATAAATATTCTATATGTAGTTGATGATGAAGGCAGATTGATCGGAGAGGTTCATTTAAGGCGGTTAGTATTGGCTGAACCTTTACAGAGGATTTCGGAAATTATGGAAAGGGACTACGTAGCAATAAATGTGTACGAAGACCAAGAAAAGGCAGCAAAAATGATGCGAAGATACGATTTGATTGCCTTACCAGTTGTTGACAAAAGAAATATTCTATTGGGAATTGTGACTGTTGACGATATCTTAGATGTATACGAAGAAGAAGCAACTGAAGATTTGCACAAAAGAGCAGGTGTTATTCCTTTAAAATTTAGTTATACGGCAACACCGACAGTTTCCCTTTTTAAAAAAAGGATTGTTTGGCTTTCTCTTTTAGCGGTTGCTGGATTTTTATCTAGTTCAATCATTGCTTCTTTTGAAAACCTTTTAAGCAAGATTATTGCTTTAAGTTTTTTTATTCCGGTTTTGATCGATACCGGTGGTAATACCAGTTCCCAATCAGCCACTTTGATAGTGAGGGCAATTGCCTTAGGCGAATTGGATTTAAAAAAATGGTGGCAGATTGTAAGAAAAGAACTTTTAGTAGGTCTCCTTTTAGGTTGTGGTTTATTTCTCTTATTATTTGGCTATAGTTTTTTATTGCGAAAAGATATAAGGATTAGTTTTGTTGTTGGCTTAACTGTCTTGATAATTTGTGTTTGGGCAAATTTGATTGGCACCATTTTGCCAATAATTTTAACTAAATTAAAACAAGACCCAGCAGTAATTAGTAGCCCGGTATTAACCACAATTTTAGATTTTACTGGTTTAGCAATCTATTTTGCTATTGCTTATTTTATTCTCCGATAAAGCCAATTGTGCGTATGGTTAGTTTTCTTTTGTTAGTAGGTTTAACTCTATCCACTCAGATAGATGGATTAATAAAAGGTTATGGTTTAAATAGAAATAATATAAGTATTGTTATCTATTCTATCGATAATCAAAAAGTTCTTTACTCTTGTAATGAAGATAAACCTCTTATACCAGCCTCCAATTTAAAACTTTTAATCAGTAGTTACCTTTTAGAAAACTGGAATAAAAAATTTTTGGGTTATTTAAAAAGATATAAAAAAGGTAAGATATATTATAAAAAACGAATTTTATTAGAATTAAATAGTAAAAGTAATAACCAATTAGCCGATTTCCTTTTTTATTTAATTGGAAGATATCAACAAAAAAGCAGTGAAAAAATTATTAAAAAATTTCTCGAAGAGAAGAAAATACCTACTGGTAATTTAAAAATTTTTGATGGTAGCGGTTATTCAAAAAAAAATCGGTTAACCACTAACACTCTGATTAATCTTCTGATTTATCTTTATTTCTCTCCTTACCAAAAAGAGTTTTTAAACAGTTTGGCAGTGAGTGGCAAGAAAGGAACTTTAAAAAAGAGATTATTAAATTATAAAAATCAAATATTTGCCAAAACAGGCTATTTGAGAAATGTTTGTTCCTTAAGTGGTTATTATTTTAAAAAAGATAAAAAGTATATTTTTTCTATAATAATTAATGACAAAATTATACCGGAAAATTATTGGAAATTTCTCGATGAGTTTTTTGCCCTCCTATAATTCTTCCTACTAAATCGTACCCCTTTCTTTTAAAAATTTCACATTCGCTAAATTCACCGATTTTTATATTATTATTTTCTAAAATAATATTACCATCAATTTCAGGAGCTTGGAAATAAGCTCGACCGAAGTTATGATTTTCTACAAGGACTTTAAATTTTTTGTTTATTAAAGAGTCAAGAAAATCAAAAGTTATCCTTTGCTGAGTCTCCATAATTTTTTGGTATCGTTCCTTTTTAATCTTTTCATTTATCTGGGTTCCCAATTCATAAGCCGAGGTATTTGGTTCGGGAGAATAAATAAAACAACCAAGATATTCAAATTTGAAATCTTTAATAAAGGAAAGGAGCTCTAAAAAATCCTTTTCTTCTTCATGAGGAAAACCTACCATTACTGTCGTTCTCAATACCAAATTAGGAATTTTTCTTATTTTTTCCAAAAGTTTAATTAAATCTTTTTTGGTATAAGGACGGTTCATTAATCTTAAAATTTTATCAGAAATATGTTGAATAGGAATATCAAGATACTTTACAATTTTTTCTTCATTTCTTATAAGACTGATTAATTCATCATCATAATGGGCAGGATGGGTATAAAGAATTCTTAACCATTCTAAATTTCTAATCTTTACCAATTCCTTTAATAATTTTGCTAATGATGGTTTATTATAAATATCGGCACCGTAGAAAGTTGTATCTTGAGCAATTAAAATAATCTCTTTTATTCCCAAATCTACCAGTTCTTTTACTTCTTTTTTTATCTCTTCAATTTCTCTTGATTGATATCTACCACGAATTTTCGGAATGAGACAATAGGAACAGTAGTTATTACATCCCTCAGCGATTTTTACATAGGCGTAGGGAGTAACGATTATTCTGGGCAAGGTTTTAATTAAAATTTGTTTATTTGGTGATAGATAATATTTTTCTTTTTTCTTTATTAAAGAAAACATCTTGTTTAATCCGCCGAGACCGATAAAATAATCAACTTCGGGATATCTCTCTACCAATTTTTCTTTCTCCCGCTCTACTAAGCAACCAAAAACAATTATCTTTTTGATAATCTTTCTTTTCTTTAAGTTAATTAATTTTTTAATCCATTTTTCACATTCTTTAACACCCTTTTTTATAAAAGCACAGGTTGTTAAAATAACAATATCGCTCTTTTTTAAGTCGATGGTAATAAAATAGCCTCTTTTTAAAAAAGAATAGATAATTTTTTCACAATCAACTTGATTTTTGGGACAGCCCAAAAAGATTAAGGAAAATTTTTTCAAGAGATTAGATACATTTTTGCCTGGGCATAAGCAATAAGATTTTTCTCTTCATCAAAAACTTGGCTTTCCCCAATTATTAATTGGTGATGGATTTTTATAATTGTGCCATAGGCAAAATACTTTTTATTTAAAACCATTGGTTTTTTATAACGGACTTGTAATTCAGCAGTCACCGCATTATATCCTTTTTTGCGACAAGCCCAGGCAATCATTTCATCAAGTAAAGTTGCTACTATCCCACCGTGAGTTATGTTCTGATAGCCTTCGTATTCTTTTTTAGGAATAAATTCAGTCTTTACACCATTTTCGGTTTCAACAATTTTTAATTGGAAACCAATAGGATTTTTATCGCCACAGGCAAAACAATAATTACTTGATTTGATAAGCATTATTTTTTAATAAAAAGTGTGTCCGCTAATACTTTGTTTAATTTTTGAGAAAACAGATAAATTTCCAATTTTTTCTTTTTCCATTGGTAATCAATCTTATCAATCATAAGTTCCTTTTTTCTTATCCGTAAATTTAATCGATAGTCTTTAAAAGGAAACTCTAAAAGATAATATTTTTTATCTTTTTCTTTTATTATGGGAAAAAGGGTATCCTGAGTAAAGGTAAAGAAGATTAAGAAAGGATTAAATTCTTTGATTGATAATTTTTGGTAAAGAGAATCTTTTTGGTAATAGAAATAGATGCTTTCTTTATCACTGATAACCAGCCAATCTTCTGGTTCGGTTATTTCTAATCTTAAATAATAGGGTTTTTTGATATAAAATTTTCCTCGATACTCTACACAGACACCGCTTTCTTCATCACATTCTCTTTGTAAAAATTGACCGGAGAGAGTTTTTAAATTAAGGTAGAAATTTTTTATCTTTTCCCACAAGACTTTTTCGTTTTTTAAACCCGTTAATAAAAGAAAAACAAGGAAATATTTCATAGTTTATTATAATAAATTAATTAACAAAAGTCAAATTATTGACAAATTAAAAAAATTTAGTTATTAATATTTAATGAAAATTTTATTTTTCACTTCCCAAACTGGCGGAGGTCACATCACAGTAGCAAAAGCCTTAGCAGAAGAATTGAAAGAAAAATATAATATTGAATCCTATCTTCCTGATTTCTTTTTAGAGGCGACCAAAAAACCCTTTGCTAATTTTCCCAAGAACTACTCAAAAATAACAAAAAATTTCCCCTTTTTTTGGGGCTTTTTATGGTATTTTACTTATCCCAAATGGTGGTATAATTATCTTAATAAACTCGTTGAATTTTTTACTCCCACTTATTTAAAAGATTTTTTTGAGAAATATCCAGATATTGAAGCAATCATTTCCGTTCATCCTCTTTTAAATCATTTCCCCTTTCTCTGTGCTAAAAAATTTTATAAAAATATTAAATTTATTATTGTTGGTATTGAATTTTTAAAATATCATACCAGTTGGTTTCAAAAGGATGCCGATTTGATAATTTATCCTTTTACCTCGCCTTATTTTAAAAATTCTTCTCAAGTAGATAATCTACCTGATTATTTTGGTATTCCTTTAAGAAAAGAATTTGATATTAGTTATAATAAAGAGAAATTGAAAGAAAAATACCAAATTGAGAAGAATAAAAAAGTAATTCTAATTTTAGGAGGCAGTGAAGGGTGGGGAAAAATTAATAAGATTGTTAAGGAAATTTATTCTAAAAAAGACTATTATTTAATTTGTGTTTGTGGTCGAAATTTAGAACTTTTCAACTATTTAAAAGAAAATTTTGTGGATCCAAAAAGAATAAAAATTTTCTCTTATGTAGAGAAAATTGCGGAACTTTTTGCGGTTAGTGATGTAGCAATTTTGAAAGCGGGAGCTATCTCTCTGGCCGAGGCGATTGCTTCTCAAGTGCCAATAATAATTTACCATTATCTTTATGGTCAAGAATTAGGCAATCTTCAATTTGTAATTAAAAATAAATTAGGATTTTATTTGCCAAATATTAAAGAGTTGCTTTTTTGTTTGGATAAAATTCTTTCAACCGATTTAGGAGAAAAAATTAAAGAAAATTTAAGAAAATTTAAAAATATTAATGGTCGAGAAAGAATTGCTAAATTCATTGTTGATTTTTTGAAAAGTTAAAAGGAAGAGATGGTTTTTATTAGTTCTTCAGTTGTGTAAGGTTTTTTTAATAGAATTATGTTATGATTAATTGATTGAGGGAGTTCCGTTATAAAAGAAGAATAAAATATTTTTATACTTGGTGCAAGATTAAATATTTTTTGCAATTCTTTTATGTCTTCTTCTAAATTCTCTGGTTTAGAATCATAGAAAAAACCAACAAGAGATTCTTTCTTCTCTTTAAGTTGATGATAAATTTCTATTGCCTTTTCCCAGTTTTCAGCCCAATAAACCTCGTAATAAAAAAGATTGAGAATTTCTTTCACAATTTCTATTAATTTATTATTCGTGCCAACCAAAATAATTTTTTTCTTAAAGGAAGAAGATTTTTCTTTTAAAATTGGCAGATAAATCTGGAAACGAGTATATTTATTCTCTTCACTTTCGACTTCAATTTTTCCATTATGGTTCTTGATTATTTCGGAAACGATTTTTAAACCAATGCCCATTTGTCCTTTTGTCGAATGAAAGGATTGGAAAATTTTGTTTAATTCTTCTTTTTTGATTCCTTTACCATTATCGGTAAAAGAAATTTTTACATATTCTTGATCTTTTTCTTTCACCCGTTCACTAGTGATTTCAATTTTTATCTTTTCTTCTTTTTTCGCTTCCCATGAATTTTTTAACAAATTTGTAAAAAGAATTTCTAATTGCTTTTCGTAACCATAAATTGTTAAATCCTTTGGTATACTTATATCAACGATAAGTTCTTCTTTTTTCTCAAAAGAGTTTATTGCTTTTTCAATAAGTGATTTTAAGGAGATAGTTTTTTTAATAGGCTCATCCCTTATTTTTAATAAAGAAGTAATAAGTGCCTTACTTTTTATAACAAATTTTTCTCCCTCTTCCAAAAGTTCATAAATCTTTGGGAGGTTATTCTTTTCTAAATAATCTTTAATAAGATAATAGTTATTTAAAAGATTTCCTAAAATATTATTAAAATCATGAACAAAATTAGTTTGGTAAATAAAAAAGTTAGCGAATTTATCATCTTTCAATCTTTTTTCTTCAATTAATTTTTTTATTCTTTCATCTTTCCTTTTGATTGCTTTTTTAAGAAGTTCCCGGTACTCTTTTTCCAAAGTGATATTTTTGATTCCTCCTTGATAGCCAATAATTTCGCCTTGAAGATTTTTTCTCACAGTGGCGAATAATAAACAATTTAAAACCTTTCCCTCTTTGTTTTTCAGTTTCACTTCGTAATCTTCTACATATCCTTTTTTTTCAATATTCTTTTTGAACTCTTCCCGGTCTTTTGGATTATAATATAATTCCACAGCATTAATCTTTTTAAACTCTTCTTTTGTATAACCAAAGAGAATACTCATTGCCTTATTCACCCTTATAAACCTGCCGTCAGTAGTAGTTATATAAAGTGGTACTGGTACATTTTCGAAAATATCATAATATCTCTTGTAATATTCTTTTATTATTTTGTTTTTCTCAATTTCTTTCGTTATATCAATGGCAAACTCTATCCGGAGATATTTTCCGTTTTCCAATTTAAAAAATTGGTCAATACATTTATAATAGCGATTATTTCTCAAATTTCTATGTATCCAGATGTAAGGTTCATTAGGATTTTTATAAAGATACTTATTAGAACAGAAAGGACAAGGAGAAGAAAGACCTTGAAATAATTTATAACAAATATTTTCTTCTTTTTCTTTACCTAATAACTCCCTTAATTTTTTATTCATATAAAGAATTTGATAACTCTCCGGATCTACTATATATACTGCCTCGGAAAAATTATCCAAGACTTTGAAAAAATTTTGTAAAGATAAATTGAAGAAGATCTTTGTGTCCAAAAACTCCTCCTCTTTCTCTTTTTAAAGATTTGCAAAAAGCTTGCCAAAATTAATTTTAAAAATATTTCTTAAATAATATAATTTCAATGACTTATCATTTGTTTTTATATTTAATAATAAGATTTAATGATAATCTATTAATGTGACAAGAAAAATTTGTCGCATTTAATTTTGACTTTAAAAGAAAATTGTTTATAATTAATAATAATGACAATTTTTCTTTCTTTGCTTATTTTTTCTCAATCCTTGTGGGATGTGAGTTACGATTATTACTATTTTTATAATAATGATACCTTTTATTTAAATTTTGGGTATAAAATTCCTTATAGTAATCTAATTTTCTTTTATGAAAAAGGAAGAACCTATTTTTCCCGATTTCTAATTCAATTAATATTTGGCGATATAATTTTCGAAAAAATTGATACTGTTATTTTAAATAATTATGAAGAAACAGTTAGTAATAAAATAAAAACCGGTGAGATAAATTTAGTAATTTTTACCAAAGATTTAAGTAAAGAATTAAAAATTTTAATAAAAGATTTGAATTCTGAAAGAGAGTATCGAGATAAATTGGTGATTGATTTTACTAAACCTAATCTTTTTATTCATTGTAACCACATAAAGAATGTTCGTTTATCCGTAAGCGATTCTTTAATTTTCAAAATTTTTCCTTACCGAATAACAGAAGAGATTTATTATGAAATTGTTAATCCTGAAGGTCGAATTATTAAAAAAGATAAAATATCCGATAATTTCTTAAAAATTTTTTTCTCTGACTTAACGCTTTTTTCTCAAAGTGGTAATTACCAAATTGAATTTTTTAATAAAAAGGTGGAAAAAAATTTCTCCTTTTATTTAGATTTACCCTTTTATCTTTCCGATAAAGATTATTTTAAAAAGGTTTCTTATTTAATTTATGTTGCCACTCCCAAAGAAATGGAGGAATTAAAAAAGGTAAAAAGAGAAGAACGGGAAATAAAATGGCGAGAGTTTTGGAAAAATAAAAATATTTCCGAAGAGGAATATTTTTTAAAAATTGAATATTGTGAAAAAAATTTCGGACGTGGCGACAAAGGAGCTTTCTCTGATCGAGCACGAATCTATTTTCAATATGGCGAGCCAGATTATGTAGAGAACTTTCCTTATGAAATTGATAAAAAACCATATATCAAATGGTATTATTATCGTTATAATAAAGAATTTATCTTTGTTGATTTAAGGGGATTTGGTGAGTATATTCTAGTGAGTGAAAAATGATTGCCTTATTAT
This sequence comes from candidate division WOR-3 bacterium, assembly GCA_039801725.1. NCBI lineage: Bacteria > Pseudomonadati > Caldifarciminota > Caldifarciminota bacterium. Next base: position 29,136 of record JBDRVE010000013.1, read on the forward strand.
TCTTCTTTAATTTTTTTGCTTTAGATTACAGTATTTTTTGGGCTGAAGATACTTTTTCTTTTGTTGAATTCTATTACTCTTTGCCTCTTTTTTCTCTTTCACCGGAAAAAATTGTCAATGATACCGCCTTTTTTTCTTACTCAATAAATTTTTCAATAAGAGGAAAAATAACAAAAAAAGAGAAACTGGAGAAAAAGATTTTTTTACCCAATTATTCCTATTTCCAAAATTTAAACAAGATATATATTGACGGATTTGGTCTTTATTTGCCATTCGGAAATTATTTTTATCAGATTGAATTTTTAGGAAACAAGTATCAAGATTCTTTAAAAATAAAAGATTTTCAAAACAAAACAGGTATCTCTTCACTTCTTTATCTTATCAGTTGTGGAAAAGAAGAAAAAAATGGTAATTTTTATCGGAATGGTTATTATTACACCCCTAATCCGGAAAGAATTTATAACTTAGATAAAGATTCAATTGCCTATCTCTATTTTGAACTTTATAACTTGGTGAAAGATACGATTTTCATTGGTTACCAAATTTTTGATGAAGAAGGCAGATTGGAAAAGGATTTTTCCTTAATGAAAATCGTAAAGGATAACAAAAATTTAGCAAAGGCGATTGGTATCCCTTTAAAAAGTTTAAGTAGCGGAAGAAAAACCTTGTCTCTCTTTTTAACCGATGGGAAAGAAAAGATTGAAGAAGAAAAAAAAGATTTTTATCTTATCAGCGAAAAAGAAACAGCCCTTCTTTTAAGAGATTCTCTTTTTATTATCAAAGAATCACTTTTTTACCTTTTAGAAAGAAATAAAAAAGAGAAAGAGAAATACAGAAAGATGAGTCTATTGGGAAAAAAGAAATATTTAGATAATTATTTTCGAGTTTTTAATTTAGATACTCTAAGAGCAAGAATTGATTACGTAAACCTTCATTATTCTTATATGAAAAAAAAGGGAGTAGAAACTGACCGAGGAAGAGTGTATTTAAAATATGGGGAGCCAGAAAAGAAGGAGATAGAGATTTTCGGAATAGATATTCGTCCTTACGAATATTGGTATTATTCCCAAACCAACTATTTCTATCTTTTTATGGATATTCACGGTGATGGTAATTATCTTTTACTTTATACTAACGATCCCAAAGAGAGTATTTATCCCAATTATGAAAAATATTTAAACTATGAAATAATGGAGAAACTGGGAATAAAGAGGTGAGCAAAATTTTAGTAGAAGTTCATCGATTTTATGATGTTTTGTGTAATCCTGTTAGCGAAATGGAGATTAAGGAAGGGGATTTCGTTTTGATAAAATTAAAATTTGGAGAAGAACTTGGAAAAGTGAAAAATTTTTCGGAAGATGAAGAGGAGGTTAAGGGAGTAATTTTAAAGAAGGCTGACCATAAAGATATTTTAAAATACTTTCAAGTAAAAGAGAAAGAAAAGGAATATTATAAAAGATTTGTTAATTTTATTTTTGAAAAAGGAATTATTAATCTCACTCCCCTTGCTGTTCATTATTCTTTTGATGAAAAAAGATTAATTTGTTATGCTATTAGTAATAAAAAGATGGACCTTACCAGTTTTCAGAAAGAGTTTGGGAAAATAATTGGTAAAAAAACTTTTTTTATTTTGCTTCCACCGCGGGAAGCAATGGCGAAAATAGGTGGTTACGGTCCCTGCGGCCGGAAATTATGTTGTGCTACCTTTTTAAAAGAACCGTTACATGTGGAGTTAAGAACTGTAAGAATTCAAGGTTTGGAAGAAAAGAGAGAAAAGATTACAGGTTTTTGTGGCCGACTTTTATGTTGTTTAGAATATGAAAGGGAAAGATACGAAAAACAATAATTTAAAAATAATTGCCCAACGAGAAGGAGTAAGTTTTAAAAAATTAATAGAAAAGATAAAAAAGGGCGAAGTAGTAATCTTAAAAAACAAGAAACACGAAATTATTGGCTGTGCAGTGGGAAAAGGATTAACGACAAAAGTTAATGCTAATATTGGTACTTCTCCAGAAATTTGTGATATTCAAATGGAATTAAAAAAATTAAAGGTTGCTGAAGAAGCCGGAGCGGATACTATTATGGATCTTTCTACCGGAGGTGATTTAGATGAAATTAGGAAAACGCTTATTGCTAATACCCGAATCCCAATAGGTAGTGTGCCTATTTATCAACTGCCTTACGAAGCCAAAAAAATGAATAAATCTTTTGTTGAACTAAAAGAAAAGGATTTTTTAAAGGTTATTGAAAAACATTTTGTTGACGGTATTGATTTTGCTACTATCCATTGTGGAATAAACAAAAAAATCTTAAAGGTTTTACATAAAAAAAAGAGAATTTGTGGCGTTGTTTCGCGAGGTGGTTCATTAGTAATTGAATGGATGAAATATAATAATAAAGAGAATCCTTTATATGAATATTTTGATGAGATTTTGGCGATGGCAAAGGAGTACGATGTATGTTTATCTTTGGGTGATGGTTTAAGACCGGGTTCAATTTTGGATGCTACCGATGAACCACAGATCTTTGAGTTGTTAGTTTTGGGCGAATTACAGGAACGGGCGAGAGAAAAGGGGGTAAAGGTAATGATTGAAGGTCCTGGTCATATCCCCCTCAACCATATTTACCTAAATATCCTTTTAGAAAAAATTATTTGTAACAATGCTCCTTTTTATGTTCTCGGTCCTTTGGTGAGCGATATTGGACTTCCTTACGACCATTTTGTTGCTGGTATTGGCGGTGCCTTAGCTGCCTATTATGGTGCCGATTTTCTTTGTTATGTAACTCCTTCGGAACATTTAGGTTTGCCCACGATCGAAGATGTGAGAGAAGGAGTTATTGTTACGAAATTGGCTGCCCATATTGCTGATGTTGCCAAAGGAATAAAAAAGGCAATAGAATGGGATAAAGAACTTTCACTTGCTCGAGCAAGATTAGATTTTGAAAAGATGGTTAATTTAGCCATCAATCCTGAAAAAGCAAAAGAGATTTATGAACGTTATGGTGTAAAAAAAGATTTTTGTACCATGTGTGGAGAATTTTGTGCTTTAAAGAAATCAAGAGAAATATTTAAAAAGGAGTGAAAATGAAGAAATATCTCCTTTTAACGGTTGGTCCTGTTTATGTTCCTCAGAATTTATTAAAAAAAGCAAGCGAAGATTTAATTTATCACCGAGAAGAGAAATTTCATAATTTACTTTCTTCAATAATTTCCCAATTACAAAAAATATTATTCACCAAAGAAAAGATATTCATTTTTACTGCTTCCGGAACAGGAGCAATGGAGGCTGCCGTTAGTAATCTCACACCAAAAATGGGGAAAGCCTTGGTGGTTTCTTGTGGTCGGTTTGGTGAGAGGTGGCGTGAGATTCTTCGTTCCTTTGGTTATTATGTTGAAATGTTACGAAGCGAACCGGGAAAACCGGTGCCCCCTGAAGAGGTCGAAAGAAAAGTAAAATTGGATGATACGATAAAATATATCTTCACTACTTTAACGGATACCTCTACCGGTGTAAAGCAAGATATAAAAAATTTTGGTCGTATTGCTCGGGAGAATAATCGGATTTTGATTGTGGATGGGATTTGTGGTATTGGTGCCGATGAGTTTTATTTTGATGAATTTTATTGCGATATTCTTTGTGGTGCCAGTCAAAAGGCTTTAGGCGGAATTCCAGGAATTTCTTTTCTTTCTGTTAACGAAAGAGCCTGGGAGATTATTAAAAAGTCAAATACCTCCCGTTATTACTTTGATTTGATAAGTTATGAAAAATTTTTAAATAAAAAAGAAACCCCTTTCACACCTGCTATTAATACCCTTTATGTTTTTGATAGTTGTTTAAGGAAGATAAATAAATTGGGAATAAAAAAATATTGGCAAAGGCACGAGTTTAATGCTAATCTCGTGAGGAAGATTTTATTAAAAAATAATTTGGAACTTTTCTCTCAATCACCCAGCAATGCTTTAACTATCATCAAAATGAAAGAAGGTATAGATAGTACCCAAATAATTAGAGAAATCAAAGAGAAAAAAGGGATTCTTTTTTCTAATGGTCAAGGAGAATGGAAAGGTAAAATTATCCGTTTTTCCCATATGGGATTTATTGATAGCAAAATTTTGAGAAAAGCCGCCCAAGTGCTTATTAGAGAAATAAAGAAATATGAAAAGAAAATTTTCAAGGTTGAAGGCACTATTAAAAAGTTATAGAAAAGCAATTGTTGCTTTTTCTGGAGGTGTAGATTCTTCGCTTTTATTATTTTTAGCAATAAAGATATTAAAAAAAAATAATGTTTTTCCGGTAATTTTTGTTTCGCCGACATATCCTTTAATCCATCTAAAAAGAGCAATCATTTTTTTAAATAATTTAGGTGTTGAGGGAATTTTTGTTTTTACTGAAGAGTTAGAAGAAAAAAGATTTGTCCAAAATTCACCCGAAAGATGCTATTATTGTAAAAAGGAGGCTTATAAAAAACTTCTCTTATTAAAAAAATTTTTTGAAGTTAGTAAAATCATTGAGGGGACTAACTATTCCGATTTAAAAGATTTTCGTCCTGGTCTTAAAGCCTTAAAGGAGTTAAATATTGAAAGTCCCTTTTGGAAATTAAAGATAAAAAAAGAGGAGATAAGAAAAATGGCAAAGAGGTTAAAGATTCCTAATTATGATACTCCCAGTTCGCCTTGTCTTGCATCACGCATTACCTATTATCAAATAATTAATGAAGAGAAACTATCACAAATAGAGAGGGGAGAGGATGTTTTAAGGAAGATAGGATTAAAAGATTTTCGTTTAAGAATGATTGATGATAAGGCAAAGATTGAATTAAAAGATGAAAAAGATTATTTTAAAATAATCAGAAATCGTAAAAAGATTGTTGATGATTTAAAAAGAATCGGTTTCAGAGAAATTTTTTTAGATTTGAGCGGTTATCGACCAATGGGACTCCAATGGATTATGAGAAACTTTTAAAAGAAGTTAGGGATAAAAAAATTTCGGTTAAAAAAGCCCTTGAAATATTAAAAAATTTGCCTTTTATTGATAGAAAAACTTTTAAGATTGACACCCATCGGAATTTAAGAAAGGGTGTTGGTGAAATAGTTTTTGGCGAGAATAAACCAATAGAAGAATTGAAAAAGATTATTCAAGAATATCAAAGAATTAAAGAAGATTGCATAATTACCCGTTTAGAAAAAGGGAAGGCAGAGGTTTTAAAGAAAGAATTTAAAGAAGGTATTTATTATGAAAACGCAAGGATATTTGCCTTATTATCTAAAAAAAGAAAGAAAAAAAAGGGTGAAATTTTGATTATTACCGCTGGCACTTCTGATATTCCCGTTGCCGAAGAGGCAAAGGTAACTTGTGAAATTTTAGGAAATAAAGTCGTGACAATTTATGATGTTGGTGTGGCGGGTATCCATCGTCTCCTTAATTACTATAACCGTTTAAGGAAAGCAAGAGTAATAATTGTTGTTGCTGGTATGGAAGGTGCTTTGGCAAGCATTGTTGGTGGGCTTACCGATAAACCGGTGATTGCGGTCCCCACTTCGGTTGGTTATGGTGCCAATTTTTTTGGTTTAGCACCTTTATTAACAATGTTAAATACCTGTGCGCCAGGGGTATGTGTAGTAAATATCAATAATGGTTTTGGTGCCGGTTATTTAGCCCATTTAATTAATAATTTATGAAAATTCTCTATTTTGATATTCTTACCGGAATAAGTGGCGATATGGTTCTTTCTTCTCTTCTAAATCTTTTAAAAGAAGAAGAAATAAATTATTTCAAGAAAGAATTTAGCCTTTTAGGATTACCAATAAAATTTGAAATTAAAAAAATAAAAAAAAGAGAGGTTTCTGCTTATCAAATAAGATTACTTAAACAAAATAAAGAGAGATTTCAACCAAGAGATTTTATAAAGGTAATTGAAAATTCAAAATTGAAAGAAGAAGTAAAAGAACTCTCTTTAAAAATTCTGGATTCCTTAATTAAAGCCGAGAGCAAAATCCATGGTGAAGAAAAAAGATATGCCCATTTTCACGAACTTGGGGATTATGATACTTTATTGGATATCTGTGGCACAAGTATATTAATCAATATATTAAAACCAAAAAAGATTTATGCCGGTTCCGTAGTATTAGGAAAGAAAAAGGCATTTGCTACCTTAGAGATTTTAAAAGGAATACCGGTTTACGAACTTAATTATGATTACGAACTGACCACACCCACAGGTGCCGCAATTATCAAAAATCTGTGCGATGATTTTATTCCTTTACCTTTGATGAAAATTTATAAAATTGGTTATGGTGCTGGTTATTTTGATTTAGAGATACCTAATATTTTAAGGGTTATTTATGGTGAGTTAATAGAAAAACAAGATAGGATTATCTTATTAGAGACAAATTTAGACCATTTACCACCCTTTATCTTTGAAAACTTATTTGATTTATTATTTAAAAATGGTGCCTTAGATGTTTTTATTACACCAATCTTTATGAAAAAGATGCGACCTGCTTATAAACTTTCTTGTTTAATAGAAGAGAAAGACAAAGATAAGATTATGAAAATAATCTTTTCCGAAACCGAAACCTTAGGAATTAGATATTATCCAGTTTTTCGGGATATCTTAAAAAGGGAGATTAAAGAGATAAAAACAAAATATGGAAAGATAAGAATAAAGGAAGCAGAAATTGAAGGTAAAATAATTAAAAATTGGGAATACGAAGATATAAAAAGGATTGCCCAGAAAAGAAAGATACCATTAATTCAAATCTATAAAGAACTTTCATCCTATCTTAAATAATGGATTTAGTCAACCAGTTAGCAGTGAATTCAAGAAAGACAATCTTCAGTTTAGTTTATCCGGTAATCTTAGAAAATATCTTTCAAACAATAGTCCTTTTCTTTAATATGGTGATGTTAAGCCATTTAGGAACAACTGATTTGGCAGCAGCCGGTCTTGCCAATACAATTATCTTTGCCATTATTAATATCTTTTTGGGTTTTCAAATTGGTGCCACTTCTTTAATTGCCCAAGCAGTCGGTGCCAAAGATTTCCAGAAGGCAAAGGAACTTCTAAATTTTGTAATCTTCTTTGCCTTTCTTTTTGGTCTTTTAATTACCTTTATTTTATATCCTTTAAGAAGAAATTTAATGATTTTAATGGGAGCCGAAAAAGAAGTGGCAATAAAGGGAAGTGAATACCTTAATTTTATTATCCTTTTCCTTCTCTTTAGAATGATATTCTTAATCAATAATGGAATTTTAAGAGGATATGGTGATACAAAAACACCAATGTTAATCTCTTTAACCTTCCAAATATTAACAATCATCCTTAACTATTTTTTAATATTTGGTATTCTCTTTTTCCCCTCTTTAGGAATTAAAGGTGCTGGTTTAGGAACGGGAATTGGTGGTTTAGTATCAGCAATTTTATCATTAATTGTAATAAGAATTAAAATCAAAGAAAAAGCAAAGAAAATATTAAATCTATCTTATTTTAAAGAGTTTATCAAAATAAGTTTGCCGGCGGCAAATGAGCAACTTTTATTAAATCTTGGTTTTCTCATCTTTATAAGAATTGTTGCCAGTTTAGGAACAATCTCTTTGGCATCCCATCAGATTGCCGTAAGAATAGAATCCCTTTCCTTTATGCCTGGCAGTGCCTTTGGTGTTGTGGCAACTACTTTGGCTGGCCAAGCCTTTGGTGCCAAAAGAAAGGATTTGGTTGATTTTGCTATCAAAAAAACCTCTTTTTATTCTTTATTAATTATGTCCGCAATCGGTCTTTTATTTTTCTTTTTTCCGCAAAATTTAGTAGCAATTTTTAATCCCGAAGAGTCAGTAAGAAGATTTGCTATTAATTTAGTAAGAATTGGTGCCTTTGAGCAACCCCAATTGGCATTATACTTTGTTTATGCTGGTGGTTTAAGAGGAATAGGTGATACTTTCAGTCCGATGATTGTCGCCTTACTCTCTACTTTCTTGATTAGGATTGGTTTAATCTATTTTTTAGCAATCTCTTTAAAATTGGGCATTTTAGGTGTCTGGTATGGTACAGTGATTGATTGGACAATTCGGGCATATTTACTTTTTCTATTTTATAAGAGAAAAAAATTAAATAAACAATTTAACTAAAAAGATTGTCTAATTAAATGAAGAAAAGAGAAGAAGAGTTTAATGAGATAGTAAAGATGTATTACCAAAGGATTTATAATCTATCAAAAAAAATCTTAAAAGATAACGAGAAAGCCTTTGATGCTACCCAAGAGATTTTTATCAAAGCCTATAAAAATCTTAATAAGTTTCAAGGCCGTTCAACAATTTTTACTTGGTTATATCGAATTGCTGTTAATCATTGTTTATATCTTTTAAGAAAAGAGAAAAGCAAAGAGAAAGAAGAAGAGATAGAATGGGAAAAAATTCCTTCACCAATTGATATTGAAAAAGAATATGAGAATAAAAGATTAAAAGAACTGATTGAAAAATATTTGGATAAGCTGGCACCTTTAGAAAAGACCGTTTTCTTACTTTACCATAATGACGGCTTAAAAATCAAAGAGATTTGCGAAGTGTTGAAATTAAAAGAAGGGACAATCAAATCATCCCTTTTTAATGCCCATAAAAAATTAGCAAGATTTTTAGAAGGGAAAATATGAAATGCGACCGTGAAAAAATTTTCAATTACCTATCAGACTTGTTGCCAGAGGAAGAGAAGAGAATAATTAAAGAACATTTAATAAGTTGTCCGATTTGTCAGCAATATCAAAAAGAGTTTCTCTTAATAAAAGAGGAACTTACCCAAAAAGAATCTCCTCCTGATTTTTCTTTCTTTTATGAAAAATTACAGGAAAGAATAAAAAAGAGAAGAAAAAGACTTATTATTTTGGTACCTACTTTTGCCACCTTCTTTATCTTAATATTTTTCCTTTTCCTTCTTATTTTAAAAGAAAAAAGAACCGAAATAGAAGAATACGTATTAGAAGAAAATTATGAAACAATAATTTACAATCTTTCTTCTGAGGAAAAAGAAGCGATTCTAAAAGATTTAAGCAAAGAGATAAAAGAAGAAGATTTAATTTTATTAGAAGAGAGATTAGTAGAAGAGAAAGAATATTACGATTTAATATTTAATTTAGAAAATGAAGAACTGGAATATTTAATAAAAAATCTAAATAAAAAGGGAGGTTAAAATGAAAGAAAAAAGTATCAAGAAAATTTTTTTAATTCTTCCTTTATTAGTTTTTGCTCTCTCTTATTCTCAACCCTGTCCTTGTGAAAAGCATAACCCACCACCCGAAGACCCCAAGCCACTTGAAACATTAGAAAATTTAAGGATGTGGCGATTAACCGAAGAACTTAATCTTACCGAAGAACAAGCAAGCAAAATCTTTCCCAAGTTAAAGAGAATAAGAGAATTGAAAGAGAAGAGAAAAGAAGAAAGAGATAAAGAGATTGAAAAACTTTCCGAACTTCTGGCAAAGAAGGCAAAAGGAGACGAGATAAAAAAACAGGTTGAACTAATAAGAAATAACGATAAAAAACACCAAAACGAATGCGAAAAAATCCAAGACGAAATATTTGCGATTTTAACACCCGAACAACAAGCAAAATATCTACTTTTTCACATTGGTTTTGAAGGCAAGATAAAGAAAATGCTTCGTAAACTGAAAGGCTGGAAAAGAGGCTTTTAAAAATATGTCAATATTAAAACAATAAAAGCACCAAATTTATAAGCCTTTGATTTTCAATTACTTAAATTAATTTTCCAGTTTCCTGTATGGAAACTTTTTATTTTATAAAAATTTCTTATAAGTTATTGATATTAAATTACTTAAATAATTTTGGTAATGTGGATAGGGGGCTATCTACTATATAGCCTTGGAGACTGCCTTAGGATCAATCTTTTTAGGTATTTTTTACAAATATTCAAACATTAATTAAGAAAGATTTTTACCTTTAAACTTATTGATTTTTATTTAAATATCTTATAAAATAGATAAATGAAAATAATCAAGGAGGTTTTATGAAAAAGATAACTTTATTTTCTATTATATTTATTTCTTTTTCTTTTGCTTATTATGATATTCTTTATCCCAATAGTTATCCGGGTTTAGATACTTTAAAATGGTGTAATATTGAACCTTATGGTGGTGGTTATACTGGCAGTGGTAAATATTTTGGTTATGGTGTCAAATTAACTCCCAATTATTATCCGGCGATTATTAATGGTGTTTATCATCGAGTATTTAGACTTTATCATCCGGCGATGCATATTAGGATTGTGGATGATGATGGTAGTGGTGGCGCACCGCAGACTACCTTATTTTTCTTTGATACCTTAGCAACAAGTTATACCTTATCTTTTGTCTATCATCCAGTGCCGCCAAATTGCACTATTTGGGATGGTAGTTTCTATCTTTTTATCTTAAATGGTTATGATACAACTTATGGTCTTAATTGGTTAAGGGATTCAAGTTTAAATGCTCCTTCGGGTATTCATTGGCGTCATCAACAAGGGGTTGGTTATTCTTTATTCTCACCAGCAAGTGATATGCAGATGTGCGCGATTGTTGAATATCACGATGTTTCATTAGATTCAATCGCTGGATTACCTGATACCTGCTATCTTGATTCTATCTATCCGATTGATATCTGGACAAAAGAATGGGGTGGGTTTTTTGAAAGAGAGGTTCCGATAGTTTTTAAACTAAATGAGATACCAGTGGAAACTACTTATTTGACTCTGCCACCAAATAGCCGAATAAGAACAAGAATATTCTGGCGAGTAAACCTGCCAACTGGAAACTATCTCGCAAAAATATATACTGTTTTGAGAAGTGATACAAGAAAGATAAATGATACAATAAGATTAAATATTACAATAACTCGCGCGGTTGGTATTAAAGAAAAGGAGAAAGAGGTTAGTTTAAAGATTTATAATATTTTGGGAAAAAGAATAAATAACTCTATCTCTTTAAGAAAGGGAATTTACTTTATTAAAGAAGAGAAGAAGATAAGAAAGAAGGTGATAATAAAATAATTAAGTATCTTCTTTCTCATTATCTTTGCTTTTCCATTTTTCCATTATTCTTTTTGCGTCCTCATCTAATTTTTTGATTAAACGGTTGGTGCTTCTTTCAAGATAAATAAATAAATAGATACCCGATAATATCAATATTACTATCAATATTATAAAAATAATTTATTATAAAAATAATTTCTATTGGAGATAATCTCTTCATTTTATTTGTGGGCGACCAGTTCTGCCAGATACTTTAATATTTCGGTATGCCTTTTATCCATTTATTCAATTATCCTTTCCAATCTTAAATTTTCTTCATTCATTATCTCTTGCGTTCTTTTTCATTATTTCTTCCAATCTTCTATTTCCCTCTTCAATTATTAATTTTGCTCGCATATCTTCGGTGTGGATTA
>JBDRVE010000014.1:0-3385 GCA_039801725.1 candidate division WOR-3 bacterium
AAGTTCTAAACCGGTTATCGCAATCAATCGCCAATTGTTAATTCCTTCTCTAATATAGAGGTCTAATTTAGCATAATGGGTTGGAATAGGCTCCCAAACATTTTCTATCCAAGCAAGACAAATCCAAGGACGATTTTGACCATCAACGCCAATCGCTGTCCACATAGGCACCCATCCCATACTACCTTGAAAAACTGTTTCTGCTGTAGCCCAACTGTTTCCATAATCGCTTGAATAGAGATATATAATCTGACATGCCATTCGGTCGCAATACACCGCATGAACATAATTTCTAAACCGAACAATGTGCCTTGCCTGATTGTTATAAGTTCCCCATTCGTCATGAGTAATCCACTCGTAATCGGCAAAAAGAATTCCACACAATAAAGTAATTAAAATAATTAAATTCCTTTTCATAATATCCTCCTTTTAAAACATATATTATAATCATGAAAAAAAAAGTCAATAAGAAAAAGTAAATGTGTTATATGTTTTAAGTCAATTTAATTTTGCTCGGGGATGGGTTTTTTTATAGATTTCTTTTAATTTGCCAATAGTTAAATGGGTATAAATTTGTGTTGTCTCTAAACTACTGTGACCTAAAAGTTCTTGAACAGCCCTTAAATCGGCACCTCGGTCAAGGAGATGAGTTGCAAAACTGTGTCGGAAAGTATGGGGATTGGTAGCCGGTGGATTAGGAATTTTGCTTAAATATTTTTTTACAATCTTCTGGATTTGCCGGTTACTCAATTTTTTATTAAATTTTGATACAAAAAGATAGGGCGAATTATCTTTTCTTTCTTGTAAATAATTTTTTATTGCCTTTAAGGCATAACTGCCAAAAGGAACTACCCTTTCTTTTCCACCTTTACCTTTTACTCTTAATACACGGTTTTCAAAATCCACATCACTTATTTTTAGATTAACCAATTCTGATACTCTCAATCCGGAAGCATATAATAATTCTAAGATTGCTTTATCGCGATAACTTATTTCAGTGGGTGGTTGTAAGTCTAAAACTTCTTTTACTTGGGCTTCCGTTAAAAAGGTTGGCAATTTTTTCTCTAACCGCGGAGATTTAAGTCCTAAGGCAGGATTTTTTTCTATTAACTTTATACTTTTTAAAAACTTATAAAAAGATTTAACTGCTGATAATTTCCGAGCGGTGCTTTTTTTATCATAACCATATTTTATAAGGTAACCAACAAAATTTCTAACCATTTGATAATTGACTTTTAAAAGGTCATTAGTATTTTCTCGGTCAATCAGATATTCTTTAAATTGTAATAAATCATTTTTATATGCCCGAACCGTCTCTTCGGAATAATCCCTCTCTTTTTTTAAGTATTCTAAAAATTTCTCAATTAAATTATCCATAGGGCAGATTATGGATTGATTCTTTTATTACTGATAAGAAAATCTCTTCAATAATTTCTGATAATGTCGGATGGGGGTGGATAACATCTTTTATTTTTTCTAAATTTAATTTCAAATTTAAGAAAATACTTCCCTCACCAATAATTTCTGAAGCATGAGGCATAATTAAATGAAGACCTAAAATTTCTCTTTTGTTTTTATCATAAATTATTTTCCCAAAACCTTCGCTCTTTCCCATTGTTAAAGAGCGACCAATAACTGACAAAGGAACCTTACAGACAATGATTTCTAAACTTTTATTTCTTGCTTCTTCTTCACTCATACCAATTGTCGCAATCTCCGGTTCGGTATAAATACAATTAGGAATAAAAACCTCCTCCTCTTCAATATCTTTAAAAATTATTTCAACAACTTTTTTTCCTTCATACATTGCCTTATGGGCAAGTAAAGGCGGTCTTCTTATATCACCAATCGCATAAATTCCTAAAATGTCTGTCATCATTTTTTTATCTGTTTTTATATAACCAAAATTATCTAAGGTAAGATTATTTAAATTTAATTCGTCACTCCTTGGTTTTCTTCCAACCGCTAATAAAATATTTTCAAAATCAATTTCCGCTTCGCCTTTATCTTTTATTTCAACTTTTGCTTTTCTTTTATTTATATCTATCTCTTTTAAAATTGAATTTAGATAAAAAACAAATCCTTTTTTCTCTAAAAGATTTTTTAAATAATTAGCAATTTCTAAATCAATACCCGGTAAAATTTGATTAGCAATTTCCACAAAGATAACTTTTGAGCCAAAAGAAGAATAGATTGTTCCTAATTCTAAGCCAATCACTCCGGCACCAATTATTAATAATTTCTCCGGTATCTTCTCAAAATTTAATGCCTCTTCGGATGTCCAAACAATTTCATTATTTTCTTTGATATTTTTAAGAAAAGATGGCTTTGAACCAGTAGCAATAATAAATTTTTCTCCTTTTATCTTTTTATTACTTTTTAATAATCTCACTTCTCTTTCATTTTCAAAAACTGCCTTATCTTTTATTAATTCCACATTATATTTATTTAAAAGAAATTCAATTCCTTTTCTTAATCTTAAAATTACCCTATCTTTGAATTCTCTTACCTTTTTAATATCAATTTTGTTTAAAGAAAATTCAATACCGTAATTTTTTAGGTTTTTACTTTCTTCTATTATTTTAGCCAAATGTAACAAAGTTTTTGTTGGAATACAGCCAGAATTTAAGCAGACACCGCCGACTTCTTTTTCTTCAATCAAAATTACTTTTTTATTAAGTTGGGAAGCCCGAATTGCTGCTACATAACCACCAGGACCAGCACCAATAATTATTAAATCACCCATAGAATATTATAACTTGACTTTTTGTAAAATCAAGTATATAATTTTCAGTGTTTAAAAGGAGGAAATTATGAAAAAGATTTTAATAATATTAATATTGCCAATAATTTCTTTTGGTATTTATGATATTGAATGGTTTGATTTAAATCATTGGCGGTGTCCTTTTACTAACGACGGTTGTTGGGGTGTTGATGTAAGTGGTGGTATTCCAGAAGCCGGTGCTACTTGGCCCCAGCCATTAAGAAATTTTTATATTTATGGAGCAGGAATTTGGATAGGAACTATTGTTAATAATGAAACATTAGTTACTTTCAGTTATTGTATCAATTCCGGAGGTACTGAGATGTATCCGACTCTTTGTCGTTATTGGCGACAGCCTTTAAGTGATTCTGATAGGATTTATAAGTATCCTGGTGACTGGCCACCGCCAAGAAATCGTTTTCCTATAGCACCCCAAGAACCTCGTTCCCAAATGGATTTATGGATGTGTTTTTCCGATTCCAATCCGCAACAGCATCAGCCACCAGGAAGACCATTAGGAATGGATGTTTATTTAACTGTTTATGGTTTTTCTGATTCGATTGCCCAGGATATATTTATCTTAAAATACCAACTGGTAAATTCATCAGGTTTTAGATTAAA
>JBDRVE010000014.1:3483-6198 GCA_039801725.1 candidate division WOR-3 bacterium
ACATCAGCCACCAGGAAGACCATTAGGAATGGATGTTTATTTAACTGTTTATGGTTTTTCTGATTCGATTGCCCAGGATATATTTATCTTAAAATACCAACTGGTAAATTCATCAGGTTTTAGATTAAATCCTGTGTATGTGGGAATAATAATTGATGCGGATATTGGGAGTTATCGTGACGATATGGCGGGTTTAATTCTTAACAAACTTTTTCAAATTGGTTCAGATACTTTTAGAATAAAAAATGTTGGATTTTTCTATGATTATGATAATATTGAACCACCGAGTGAAGTATGGGAAAGAGGAACACCAGGAACAGTTGCTATTAGATTATTAAAAGCACCAAATAATTTAAATCTTACTGCTTTTAAAAAATGGACAATTGAGGAAGATCCTGTCGAAGACAAAGCAAGATATTTGACATTATTAGGTTACAATCATTTAACTGGAGAATACGAACCTTATGATTCAATTGACGAAACACCGGGAGATAAAAGAGGTTTACTATCTTGCGGTCCTTTTGAAATTTTACCAGATTCAATTATAACTTTGTATTTTGCTGTTATTGGTTCACCTTATGGAGATTCTGGTCAAGGTCCTCAAGGTCGGGATACTTCTCAACTTGCCTTACGTTGTTTTTGGGCAGAACAAGTATTAGAAAGAATATTAGCAATTGAAGAAGAAAAAATAGCAAAATTTGATAATAAAGGCACGTTTATTCCTTCAATATGGAAATCAAGAGTTCCCTTCAATATTCCTATGAACGAAAATCTATCAATTTACGATATTTCCGGAAGTTTAATAAAGAGATTACCAGGTAGAAAATTAAGAGATAAAAGAGAACTTTCACCGGGTATTTATTTTATCCATTGGGAAAAGAAGGAGCAGATTTATAAGATTATTGTATACTAAGAAATCGTTATCAGCATAAGATGCGATAATCTAAAATAATAATATATATCTTAAAACGTTTACTTTATTTCCCTTGACATTTTAAAAATTTTAACTATATTTGTATTAGTTATGTTTATAGAATGTTATAAATTCTTAATAGAAATATATTAAAAAATGGAAAAAATTTGCACAGAAGAAGAAAAACCTAATGGAGGGGGTAATAGGGGGTAGGTCTATCATACGGGAATATTTTTAACTCTATTAGTGTTAATAATAATATTTTTATTAATGGTAATAACAATAACTTTATTAAGGCGAATAACAATACTTTTATTAATGGCTTTAACAATAAGTTTACTTTTTAGAATTACGTAGTGCTTAAATAATTCCTGGATGTTAGACTATGTAGACGGAACCTGCTAATAGAAAAAAGCAAAGTCAAATATAATAAACAACATAATAAAATATTGCCTTATTATTGTTTATTGACAGAAATTAAATAATTATTATAATAAAGAATATAATTGAATAATTGAAAAATAAAAAGGAGGAGAGATGGGATATTTAATCATCTTTTTAATTAATATTACCGGACCAGTAGGTTCTTATTTAGGTATTTTTCAAGGAAAATGGGCATTGGATACAATTTCTACTTATGATACAATACATTATTTTTATCCTTCGGAAACTACTGAAGTCTATTTCTACGACGAAATTGTTTGCGAATCAATTGTAAAAGAAACTTTGTGGCAAGGCAATATTGCTTATATCCAAAAAACTCTCTATTCGGAAATTTGGAAATTTAGACCTTTATCACTAAATATCCTTTATCAAAAGAAATTTCTCAAAACCAATTTTCAAGAATTTTATGATACCCTTTTTGAATATGGACCATATTTATGTTGGAACGGTACTTTCTTTGATACTATCCTTATTCAAGAAACCCTTTATAAAACACCTTTTTCAATAAATCTTTCTTGGAGTTTAGGTTTAAGAGGCAGAAGATTTATATTAGACTTGGATGGTGAAGGAATACCTAATGATACAATTACTTTTCTCGCCGATACTTTGCGAGTAATTGATATGGAAAATGTCCAAACTCCTTATGGTTTGATTCCCAATGCCTATAAAATAAGAAATTATAGTGTAATAAGAATAGGTGCATCTTATATGGGTTTTCAATGGCGAGATACCACAAGAATTAATGAGATTAGATGGTATAAAGATTCTCTTTGGTTAGTAAAAGATAGCACTTCTATTAATGAAAGGATGTGGTTTAATTTAGGAACATGGATTTTATTGGCAGAAGCAAAAAGAAGGTCAAAGGTTTATTTAAAAGATATATTTACTGGAATTTTAGAAAGGGAGAGGAAAAAAATTAAATCACTCCTTTGGCAATATCCATTAACAATTAATCTTTATGGAAAAGAAAGTGAAATTACCTTAATAAATGCCCTCGGTCAAGTTCTTTATAAAGAACTTGTAAAGGAAAAAATTATTTTTGATAATAAAAAATACCAAAAAGGAATTTACTATCTAAGAATAAAAAGTAAAGAAAAAGAAGAAATGTTTAAGTTGATAATTATGTGAAAGAGATAAGGATTGGTTTAGGTTTTGATTCCCATCCATTAAGAAAGAAAAGAAAGTTAATAATTGGTGGTGTTGAAATTCCTTTTGCTTATGGATTATCTGGCCATTCGGATGCGGACATACTTTTTCATTCGTTAAGTGATGCCCTTTTAGGTTCAATTGGTGAATATGATATTGGATATTATTTTCCCGATACTAATGAAAAGATAAAGGGAATTTCTTCTTCAATT
>JBDRVE010000014.1:6296-39429 GCA_039801725.1 candidate division WOR-3 bacterium
GGTGGCTTGGTCAGCCCATATTGGTGGTTTTATTATTGGTCTAATAATGGGACTATTTTTTAGAAAAAGGAAAAAGAAAATAGATTATGAAATATACGATGGATAGATTGCTTTTACAACTAATTAGCAACAAAAATTAAAAGCAACTGTTCTTAATCTCTTCTAATTCTTTTCCTTTTTTAAAACATTCTTGTGCTTCTTCTTTTTTCCCCATTTTTTCAAGGATTTCGCCTTTATCGTACCACAATTGAGAATTATAGGGGTTTATTGTGATTGCTTCATTAATAAATCTTAATGCTTCCTCTAAACGATCCATTTCTTTTAATGCTAACGCTTTACCAGAAAATAATAAATAGGAATTGATATCATACTTTAAACCTTCGTCAAAACATTGAGAAGCCGTTTTCGCATCGCCCGTTTCTAAATAAAATAGTCCTAAGGAATACCAGTAATTACCAATTTTAGGATTTAGCTGAACTGCTTTTAATAGGTGATAATATGCCTTTTCTCCTTCTTTTTTTTCTAAATACAAAATTCCAATATTATGATGAACTTCGGAGGCTGCCGGATTTAAACTCAGCGCCTTTTGAAAAAGTTCTAACGCTTTTTCTTTTTCTTGAAGTTCATAATATACAACACCTTGATTAAAATATGCTTGCCAATCATTAGGATTGAGTTTGATGGCTCGTTCGTAATATTTTAATTCTTCTTTAATTCTTCCTAATTTACCTAAAATATAACCTTTTGATACCAAAATTTTTGAATCATTGGGCGCTAAAGTGATTGCCTGGTTAATTAATTTTAACGCCAAATCATATTTTTTAAGTTGACAAAAAATAAAACTGAGATTTAAAAGTGTTTCAATATCATTGGGATTTTCTTCAATAATCTCTTCTAATGGTTCAATCGCTTCTTCATATTTTTGTAAGGCGAGCAGAATATTTGCTTTTTCTTTTAAAATTTTTGTATCTCGGGGTCTTAATTCAAGTGCTTTGTTGATATATTTTAAAGCTTTTCCATAATCTTGTAATTGGAAATAAATTTGAGCCAATTGAAAATAGGGGAGAACATCGGTAGGAGAATATTTAATTGCTTTTTCAAAGGCTTCAATTGCCTTTTCATATTCTCCTCGATTGATTTGAATTATTCCTATCTCTTCCCAGCAAGCACTATTGGTGGGATCTTCTTTTAAAACTTCTTGAAAATAGAAGAGGGCTTTTTCCCAATCTTTTAACCGAAAATAAGCAAAACCTAAAGAGTATTTTGCTGAAAGGTTTTCTGGATCTAAATCAAGGATTCTTTCAAATATCTTTTTGGCATAATTAGGGTCAGAATAGATGTTAAGAAGAACACCAACTTTTTCTAAAATTGGTATGTCAGAATAATTAATATTTGCAAGGGTTTCGTCGATTTTACCATCTTTTATTGCTTTTAATAATTCTTTTGCTTTATTTATCTCTTCTTTTTCTTCCATTATTCAATCATCAGGATTTTAAATTTTGAGATTTTCTCATCGGCAGTTTTTAAAAAGATAAGATAGATACCTGTTGGTAGTTTCTTATCAATATTATAGGTTTGCCAACCTTTTTTGAAATATTTGTTTTCTTTTTTTATTAACTGACCATTAAGATTGTAAATAAAAATAGTATATTCTTTATCTTTTTGCGAGTAGAATGTTATCTTTTTCTTTTGGGGAATAATTGTTTTTCTTATTATTTCTTTATTGGAAGATTCTTCAATTGATACTTGCGGCGGATTAGGAGTAATTTTAATTACCCTTCCTTGTTTTAAACTGTCAAAACCGCGAGAAATCTGAGTGTTATAAAGAATGTTAATAAAAGAGGTTCCGGTTAGATTTTGAAAACCAACAGTATTAGAGAGGTAGTAATTATTAGAATAATATTGGAAAAGAATAACATTGTTACCATTAATTGTTCTTACCGTTGTATCATAAATAATAATCTGAAATTTATCCCACTGGTCTCTTGGTGAGAAATAATGGACAGAATCCCATTCAATAATTAACCGATGATTTAAAGAGTCAAAATAATACCAAATCCCGCCACCGGTTGGTGGATAATAATCATCCCAAGAACAAGCAAGATGATTTGGTATTTGGGAAGGTAAAGGAGTGTTGGAATAATCGGCTCTCGTTGTATAACCAATTGCTGCCCAGCCATTAGAACAAATAGATATTTGATTATAATAGGTATCATAATATTTAATTAAACCAAAATGACTTGGTAAATCAATTACCCTTGTTTCATCATCACCTAAATCTAATCGCACACCTTGGTTTCTTATTTCAACCCATTCATAATTTGGACATTCGGAATAGAAAGTATCAATATCTTCATAAACCCAATAAAAACCATCAGTTACTGGATCGCAAGGCCTTAATTCGCCAACCGTTATAGTAAATGGTAGAATTTGGGAAAAATTATCGCCATAAATTTTTAAAGTACATGGTATTGGAGTTTCTGGTATAATTCTTGGGCTAGCATAAACATAATAAAAATCAGATAAATTCATACTACTATCACCTGCTGGAATATTTCCGTAGACACCAATTGAATCAATTATTCTTAAACTGGTATCGGTTGATTTTAATATTGCATAAATATTATAACCATTTCCGTAACCGATATTTCTTAATTGAATAGCAATTGCGCACTCTTCACCAGGGTCTAATCTTCGATTATTATTTCCCGGTGGTGTATCCAAGGCATAAACAATTCCAGTTGTAAAAAGGGCAGTTCCCACTTTTAAATAAACCGAAGAAAGCCAGACGCTATCTAATTCGTCGTAACATCTTAAAATAAAATTAATCCGATAACCATTTGTGCAACTATTGGCGACTCGGAAAAGATAACCTTCTTCACCGGTATATGCTGAATCTTGTGGTAAAATATTACCGAAACTTTTTATACTATCAATCAAAATAATATTGGGATCAGGAAATTGTAAATTAAGTTTACCAACCACATTATTAATTTGTCGTGAAGAATAATTTCTTACCCAGAGAGGTAGGTTTATCTCTTCACCAGGATTAATAATTCCGTCGCCATTACCTCTTGGTGGATTATCGTCAATTAACCAACGATGAGCAACAACACCAAAAACAGGAATTAAAGAAATATCATCGGCGAAGACCTTCGCCCAACAATGACCTGCTCAACAACCGTTTGTAGAATCAAGAAGAACAACTCTTATTTTTTTAACAGCAAAAGGATTAATTCCTGGTAAATTGGCAAATTCTTCAAAAATATTTAAATTATAATCGTTCCAAAGAGTATCGGTAATTTCAATAAGATGTTGATTAGAAGTATTGGTCAAAGGACAATGGGGAGTTTTATAAATAAACATTGTACGACCAAGATAATTCTCGCTTTCATCAAGATATTCTAAAACTAATGAGGAAAAAGCAAAATAAGGAGCCGAAGGGTTAAGTTCTTGCGCCAACAATTTACCACTAAAAGAAAAATTCAAATAAATATGGGGAATCTCAATTGTTTGAAATATTTTTATATAATCAGCATCATATTTATAGAGATAAACTTCGTTATCTGGGTCAGGATGATGATAAGGAGATACATTTAAATCAGAAGTTCCTGTTCCTCTACTAATCTGCCAATAATTTAGACTATCCTCAAAGTTGCCATTGGGTATTAATTGTTGATTAAAAATAAAACTAACTAATAAAAAATAAATCATAAAATCTCCTATTTTTTAATTGCTTTTAAAAACTCATCAATTGGTATGGCAACATAAGTAGTTATTTGAATTGTTCCTCGGGCACCAAGTTCTGTTGAAATCTTAGCAATTGTTTCGTTATTCGGTGCTTCCAAAATATTAAGAAAATCAAAGTCGCCAAGAATCGCATACTGGGCAATAATCTTTGCTCCCATTTCTTCTACTTCTTCGTTTACTTCCTTTAGCCTTTGAGGATAATCCTTTAAAGTTTTTCTTCCTTCATCAGTCAATTTTGTTAATAAAATATAATAAGGCATCTTTCCTCCTTTTTATTTTTATAAAAGATTAACCAATTTTTATATAAAAATCAATATTTATTTCATTACCTCTTTTTTAGAAAAATCTCTAAAAAGAGAGAATTCTTCTAAAGGTAATATAGATTCTTTTTTTACAATATAATGAGCTAATGCCTTGCCAATTGCTGGGGCAAACATTAAACCGTGACCACACATTCCACAATTTAGATAAAATCCTTCAATTGGGGTTTCGCCAACAATTGGATTACCATCCGGAGTCATTTCATAACTTCCTGCCCATTGGCGCAAAATTCTTATTTCCTTTAATTTAGGAATTATTCTTGCCATTCTTCTGGGCATTTCAATAAAAAATTCAAAAGAACTTTCCAGAGAGTAACCGGGAACATTAGGCACTGGAGTATAACAACCAACAATGTTTCCAGTTTTATGTTTTTGCACAAAATAACATCCATCCATACGATAATCTACAATCATACAAGGAAAAAGATGTTCAACTTTTTCTGTTACAATAGCCTCGTGCCTTTCCGGTTCCACCGGAATATCTAAATTAACTAATTTCCCAATCTCTTTCGCATAAGGACCAGCACAGTTAATAATAATTGGCGAAGAAAAGTACTCATTCTTATCAGTTTTTAATCCAATTACTTTTGAATTTTTAGTTTCAATTTTTACTACTTTTTGAAAATTATAAAGTACTCCTTTATTTCTTTTTATTTCTTTTAAATAATTGAAAGTCAATTTAAAAGGATTAACTTGACCATCAGTAGGGCAAAAAGCACCTCCAAGAAGTCCTTCTGAATTTAAATCGGGGACAATTTTCTGACATTCTTCGGGAGACAAGAAGTTTACTGGTAAATTAAACTCTTGCTGGATTTTTATTGCTTTTAAATAATTTTCTTTTTCTTTTTCGGAATAAGCTAAAAAAAGATATCCTCCTTGATACCACTCAATATCCCACTTTAGTTCTTCTTGGTATTCCGTAAGTAGTTTTACGGATTGAATCATTAATTTAATAGTTGGTGGGTGAGCAAACTGTTGACGTACACCGCCAATACATCTCCCAGTTGAGCCAGCAGTAGGATAATCCTTCTCAATAATAGCCACTTTTAAGCCAAACTGAGATAAATAATACCCGGTAGCGGCACCAACTACTCCAGCGCCAATTATTACTATATCAAAATTGTTTTTCATTTTTCAAAATAATTTATAATTTTTTCAATGCTAATTGGTTTCAAGGGCGGTCGTTTTTTGGGAATTTTTTTTGGATCGCTAATTTTTAATAGTCGGATAAGAATATTAAAACAGGTTCTACCTTGACAATAACCCATGCCACAACGGGTTAATTTTTTGATTTCCTCTAAAGTAAACCCTCTTTTAACCAATTCTTCAATTTCTTGCCAAGTTATATCTTCACAACGACAAACAATAAAATTATCTCTTTTCATACCTTAATCATTCGAATTTTATCAGAATATTTCTTTTTTACACGAATTTGAATAATTGCACAGTGATTAAATTTTGGGTTTTCAATAACCCTTTCGACAGTTACTTTGCAAATCCTTTTGCCATTTCGATCTAATCCCCAGACTTTTGTTCCTTCTTTCGGTCTTGGTAAAAATTCATAGGGAATAGAAAGAAGAACTTCTTTTTTATTATAATCGTGGTTAATACCAAAAATGGCTAAACCTGGACATTTAGGAATACATAAAAGACAGCCAATACACTTATTATAATCAACTTTTGGAATATTAATCAAAGAATCTTTAATAGTGATTGCTTTTTTAGGGCATACGTCCACACAAGGATTACAGGGAATTCTTTCGGGACATTCGATAATAATTGTGAACCTTTTTTTAGTCTTTGCACTTTTTTCCATTTTATTAATCATAATAAAAAATTTATTTATGTCAAAAATTTGAAAATAAAAAGTGGTTAAATTATAATATAAAATGGAATTTAATTTTCTTTCTTTAATTAGAAAAAAAAGAGACGGTTTAGAATTAACGAAAAAAGAGATAGAAATTTTTATTAAAAAATTAGTGAACCAAGAAATCCCTGATTATCAGACTTCGGCTTTTTTAATGGCAATCTACTTTCAAGGTCTAAATTTCCGTGAGACAGCCGATTTAACATTAGCAATGATGAGATCGGGCAGAATTTTTAGATTTAAAGAAAAATATGTGGTGGATAAACATTCTACTGGTGGAGTAGGTGATAAAGTTTCATTAATTTTAGCGCCAATTTTGGCTGCTTTAGGATTTAAAATTCCAATGATTGCCGGAAGGGCTTTGGGACACACCGGTGGAACAATTGATAAGTTGGCTTCCATACCCAATTTTAAAACAAAACTTACCTATCAGGAATGCGAAAACGCAATAAAGGAAGTTGGATTTTTTATTGCTGAACAGACAGAAGAAATGGTGCCGGCTGATAAGTATTTGTATTCTCTTCGTGATGCTACCGCTACCGTTGAATCAATTCCTCTGATTGTCGCCAGTATTATGAGCAAAAAGTTAGCCGAAGATATAAATTTTTTATTATTGGATATAAAAACTGGAAACGGTGCCTTTTTAGAAAAGTTTGCCGACGCCAAAAAACTAGCTGAAACGATAATAAAGATTGGAAAGTTATTAAAAAAGAAAATAAGTGTTTTTATTACTGATATGAATCAGCCATTAGGCAAAGCCATAGGAAATAGCTTAGAAGTAATCGAAGCAATTGAATTTTTAAAGGGAAGCCAACCGATTGATTTGAAGGAGATTGTATTTACTTTCACGAAAGAATTCCTTATAAGAACTAAATTTGCAAAAAGTAAAGAAGAAGCAGAAGGGTTAATAAATAAAGTAATTAAAGAGGGAAAGGCTTTAGAAAAATTTCGAGAAATGATAAAAAATCAAGGTGGAAAAGAAGCGATAATTGAAAATTATAATTTGTTGCCAAAAGCAAGATACCAAGAATATTATCTTGCTCCACAAAACGGTTATATTTTTCATATTGATACTAAAAAAATTGGGTTTCTTTGTAATTTTTTAGGTGGTGGACGGACAAAAATAGGTGAAGAAATTGATTATTCCGTTGGTTTTATTTTTGCTAAAAAAGTTGGCGAAAAAGTGGAGAAAGGAACGCCGATATTAGAAATTCATGCAAACGATAAAAGGAAATTAAAAGAAGTAAAAAGAAGATTGAAAGAAATAATTTTGATAAGAGAAAAAAAGCCTAAATTATTGCCTTTGATTTATTGGCATGGAAGAACTTAAAAAAATAATAGATTATATAAAAAAACAACAAATTTTAAATAAAGGAGTAGAAATTCTTTTCCAAATTTACAAAAAGCACGATTTTTATTTAGTAGGAGGGACAATTCGAGATATAATTTTGAATAAAGACCCTTTGGATTTTGACTTTGTTGTTTATGGGAGTGGAATAAAAGGAGCGAAAATTTTCGGAGAAAAAATGAAGGGGAAATTTATTCTTTTGTCTGAAAAGGATGATGAAGCAAGAGTTGTGGCTTATAAAACTATCTTTGATTTTAAAGGGCTTAATAAAAAAACTATTATTGCTGATCTTTCGGAAAGAGATTTTACTATAAATGCGATTGCCTTCTCTTTTAAAGAAAACAAATTACTTGATCCCTTCAAAGGTATCAAAGATTTAAAAAATAAAAAAATCCGCTTAACAAATGATTTTGTCCTTCACCAGGACCCTTTAAGAATATTAAGAGCAATCAGATTTGCCTCTCAATTGGGTTTTAAAATTGATAAAAAAATCTTAGAAATCAGCAAAGAAATCTCTCTTCAAGAAGTAGCAAAAGAAAGAATAAATTATGAACTTTTTCAAATTTTAGCTACTGATAAAAGTTATGCCTACATTAAAAAACTTTATGATTTAAAACTTTTAGCACAAATCTTTTCAATCAACTCTTCTTTTTTTGATGATAAATATTTAATAAGGCATTCTTTAAAGACTTACAAAAAAATTGAAGAAATTATCGCTACTCAAGAATTTTTTGGTCAATTTCAAAAAGAATGGGAAGAGTATTTTTCAATTCCTCATAGTAAAGAAATTTTGAAGTTGGCGGGATTATTTCACGATGTCGCAAAACCGCTGACAATTAAAAAGAATGAGAATGGGGAAATTCATTTTTATGGTCACGAAGCAGTTGGGGCGAGACTGATAAAAAAAGTTTTCAAAAATTTAAAATTTTCTAATGATGATATTCATCATATTACTAACTTAGTATTTTATCACATGCGCCTTCATCTTTTAGCTTCGGCTCCCATCTTAACGGATCGAGCAATAAGAAGATTTTTCCGTGATTTAAAAAATTATGCTTTTGGTTTGATGATTCTTACTTATGCTGATGGTTATGCAACAGCCGGCTATACCAAACATTTAGAAAAAACAATAAAAAGAATGATTGAGTTAAAAAGAAAGGAGGAAGAAGAAAAGAAAAAGATAAAATTAATAAGTGGCTATGATTTAATTGATTTAGGATTAAAACCTGGACCTATTTTTAAAAAAATTTTACATGAAATAGAAAATTTATTTTTGGAAGGTAAAATTAAAAATAAAGAAGAAGCAATAACTTATGTGAAAGAAAATTATTTATCTTAAGGCGGTCTTAAAAAGTTCTTCTTGAGAATTAACCAATTTCAATAGTTCAATAGCCTTTTTAACATGGGGATCAAATTTTAGAAGAGTTTCGTATCGGGCTTTCATTCCACCGACTTTGTCAGCAATTTCCACTGCCAAATCTCTTATTATCTCTTCTTCGTTCTTGGCAATTTCTTCTTCATCAAATTCAATCTTTTTTTCTTTTAAATAAGGAACAAATTCCTTATCAATAAAATCTTTGGTAATGGAAATAGGTAGTTTTAATTCCTTTTTCTCCGAATGATATTTAACCGCAAATTTAAAGAAGATATTTTCTTGACGAAGTTTGGTCATAAATTTAGAAAGGGGTTGATAGGGTAGATAGATATCAGGAGCGATGCCGCCGCCGCCATAAATTTGTCGTTTCATTTTTCCAATTGTTCGATAAATTTGTTTTTGTTCTTTTTCTTTCAAGGAGTCCTTTTTTGTTTTTTTATGGATACAACGACCACTGGGAGTGTACCAATAAGCAGTGGTTATTTTAAGAGCCGTATTATCATCCAAAGGACGAATATTTTGAACAGAACCTTTACCAAAGGTTGTTTCTCCAATAATTAGTGCTCTTTCATAATCTTGTAAAGCACCGGCAACAATTTCAGTGGCCGAAGCACTTCCCCGGTCGACCAATACCACCATTGGATAATTTTTATATTTTGGTTCTTCTAATGTATAAAAAACTCTTTCGGTTTGTGGATTTTTCCCCTTTACCTTTACGACAATACTGCCCTTTTCTAAGAAAAGACTAGCCACTCCCACTCCTTCTTGTAACAAACCACCGGAGTTTGATCTTAAATCCAAGATTAATTTTTTTATTCTTTCTTTGCCAAAAAGTGAATCAAGGGTATTTTTTAACTCTTCCTCCGCCAATGTTGAAAAATCGGCTAATCGGATATAACCAATTTCGTTATCTACTTTTCCCGCATAAGGAATGGCGTGGATTTTAATAATTTCTCTTGTTAAAGTAAAATTAAGTTCTTCTTCTACTCCCTCTCTTTTTATAGTTACTTTTACTTTTGTTCCTGGTTCTCCTCTCAATTTTTTAACTGCCTCTTCCAAAGAGATTCCTTCGGTCGAAATGTCATTAATTTTAATTATTTTGTCTCCAGCAATTATCCCTGCCCGATAAGCCGGAGTTCCTTCAATAGGGGAGATTACTGTCAATTGATTATCCTGAATACCGATTTGAATTCCGATTCCCCCAAATTGAGCCTCTGTTTTAATTTTTAAATCTTGATATTCTTCTTCGGTTAAATATTGAGTATAGGGATCCAAGGAATTTAACATTCCATCAATCGCTGATTTTATTAAATCATTAGGATTTACTTCCTCAACATAATCCCTCGTAACAATATCAAGAATTTTAGAAAAGATTTGAAGAGATTGAAAAATATTTTGTTTTTGTGCCCAAAGATTTGTTCCTAAATAGGAAAAAAGAAAAGCAGAAATAATAATAACTAAAATAATAACAATTTTTTTATTTTTACTCATATTACTCCTTTTTTAGTTAAAAATTTTATTACCTCCGTTCTAATTTCTAAATGTAAATCTTCAATACTTTTATCCCCATTAAAAATTTTTATTCTTTTGGGAGCTCGTTTTGCCAGAAGAAGATAAGTGTTTCTTACTCTTTCGTAAAATTCTTCAGCTTCTTTTTCCAGCCGATCTCTTTTTTCGTTTTTTATTCTTTCTTGGCTAAGAGAGATTGGTATATCAATAAGAATAGTAAGATCTGGTTTCAATTTGTTAGTAGCGTATTTATTAATTTGGCTTACTTTTTCCAAACCTAAATTTCGTCCCCCTCCTTGATAGGCTAAGGTAGAATCACTAAAACGGTCAGAAATTACAATTTTTCCTTCTTGTAAAGATGGCAAAATAACTTCTGCTAATAATTGAGTTCGTGCCGCGAGATATAAAAAAAATTCTGTTTTTGGATTCATTTTAATATTTCTTTCATCAAGAAGAATTTTTCTAATTTCTTCACCAATTCTTGTGCCCCCAGGTTCATAAACTAATAAACAAGGAAGTTTTCTTTCTTTCAAATACTCATAAAGTAATTTTGCCTGAGTAGTTTTTCCACATCCTTCAATTCCTTCAAAAGTTATCAAAAGTCCTCGCAATTTATTTTTTTGTTTTCAATCCATATTTTTTTATAAACTGTTCTAATTTTTCTCGAGCAAGATGATCGGGTATTTGTTTTGGCGGTGTTTTCATAAAGTAGCAAGAGGGTTCGATTATTGCTCCACTTAAGTTGTTATCTAACGCTAATTTTGCACAGCGGATAGCGTCAATTACTACTCCTGCGGAGTTGGGTGAATCCCATACCTCTAATTTTAATTCTAAATTTAAAGGGACATCCCCAAAAGTTCTTCCTTCAATTCGAATATAAGCCCATTTTCTATCTTTTAACCAAGCAACATAATCAGAAGGTCCGATATAAATATTTTCTTCGCCAATATCATAAGGAATCAAAGAGGTTACCGCTTTTGTTTTAGAAATTTTCTTTGACTGTAGTCGTGAACGTTCAAGCATATTTAAAAAATCAGTGTTACCGCCAACATTTAATTGACTTGTTCTTTCAATCTTTACCCCTCGTTCAATA
The DNA here is from genome assembly GCA_039801725.1 of candidate division WOR-3 bacterium. Classification (NCBI taxonomy): domain Bacteria; kingdom Pseudomonadati; phylum Caldifarciminota; species Caldifarciminota bacterium. The sequence continues at coordinate 17,559 of JBDRVE010000014.1, forward strand.
AAAAGATGGGTCAAAACTCGGTGAACAATTGTTGCTCCTACTTGGGATTTAATATCGTCACCAATAACCGGTAACTTTGCTTCTTTAAAACGATTTTGCCAGTACTTTTCTGAAGCGATAAATACTGGAATGCAGTTAACGAAAGCACATTTTGCTTTTAGTGTCTGTTCAACATACCACTTAGTAGCCTCTTCACTTCCCACTGGTAGAAAATTTACTACCACATCGGTTTTCGTTTCTCTTAAAATTCGCACAATATCAGCAGTTGGACCAGGTGCCTTTTCAATAATTTGTGAAAGATAATATCCTAAACCATCGTGGGTCATTCCCCGTACCACTTTTACATTTAATTTAGGAACGTCACAAAATTTGTAAGTATTATTAGGATAGGTGAAAATTGCTTGGGCTAAATCTTTTCCTACTTTTCTTTTATCAATATCAATCCCAACTGTGAACTCAATATCCGAGATATGATAACCACCAAGATTAACATGCATTATACCAGGGATAAGATCTCCTTCCTTAGCATTTCGATAATAATAAACTCCTTGAACTAAACTAGAAGCACAATTACCCACACCAATAATAGCTACTCTAATTTTGGGCATAACTCCTCCTTAATTAATATTTAAAAAAGGGTTAACTTTTTTAATTTTATAAAAATAATCAAATTCTCCATGACCAGGATAAACTATCTGGTCATCTTTTATTATTTGACTTAATTTTTTTAAGGATTCAAAAATTTTTTTCTCATTTCCACCAGGGAAATCGGTACGACCTATAGAATCAAAAAAAAGAGTATCACCGGTAAAAACAAACTTATCATTGTATAAAGAAATACTTCCTTCGGTGTGTCCAGGAGTATGGATTATTTTAAATTCTAACTCTCCAATTTTTATTATATCACCGTCTTTAAGCAATAAATCTGCCTTTTGAGACACATAGGAATAACCAAAAAGAAGAGATAAATTTTTTTCTGGCGAACCTAATAATTCACTGTCTAATTCGTGAATCAATAATTGACAATTGAATTCTTTTAATAATTCGTTATTACTACTAATATGGTCAATATGACCATGGGTATTGAGAATATATTTAACCTTCCCCTTTAACTTTTTTATTTCTTTTATAATTCTTTCGCTTTCAAAAGCTGGGTCGATCACCAAAATTTCTTCTTTTGATTTCACAATGTAGGTATTGGTGAGAACTTCGCCCACAGGCAATCTGATAATTTCACCCATTTTGTTTGAATATAACTTTGTCCCTAACTATTAGAATTCCTTCTTTTCTGAGTAATTCTATTTTCTTTTTTGCCCCTAAGGAATAACCGCCAATTTTTCCATCGCTCCTTATTACTCGATGGCAGGGAATTATAATTGGATAAGGATTTCTTTTTAATGCTTGACCAACTGCGCGAGCTAAATTCTTATTTCCTAATTTTATTGCTACTTCTTGGTACGTCATTACTTTTCCTTTTGGAATTTCTTTTACAATTGCTAATACTTTCTTAGTGAACTCAGTCATTTTAAAAAAATCAAACTCTTTAAATTTTAATTAATCTTTTTAAAAAGTCAATAAGGTTGAAATTACTTTTCTTTTCTCCTAAAATATAATTGATGGAAAAATCATTTTCTAAGTTTGCTCAATTTTATGATGAATTTATGTTGAAATTGGTTAATTATGAAGCTTGGGTGGATTATGTAATTGATATTTGGAATCTTTTTAGTTTAAAGCCAAAAATTGTTTTAGATTTAGCTTGTGGTACAGGGATTCCTTCTCTTATTCTTTTAAAAAAAGGTTTTCAAGTTATCGGTGTAGATAAAAGCAAAGAGATGTTAGAAATTTTTAAAAAGAAAATAGAAAGATATCCTGAGTTAAAAAGCCAGCTCACAATTATTGAAAGTGATGCAGTCAATTTCATTTTAGATACTCAGGTAGATGCAGCGGTATCTTTTTATGATAGTATTAATTATTTATTGACTGAACAAGAATTAGAAAGGTGTTTTTCTTTAGTTTATAAATTCTTAAGAGAAAAGGGAATTTTTAGTTTTGATATGAATACTATTTTCGTCTTAGAAAAGTTCTGGGATAATAATAAGTTTGTAAGAGAAAGTGAGAGTTTAAAAACTCTTTGGGAAAATAAATTTGATAAAAAGTTAAAAATTTCTACTCTTTATTTAAAATGTTACTTAAAAGATAAGAAAGAATCTTTTGTAGAAATTCATCAAGAACGGGGGTACGAATATAAAACAATAATTCAACTTTTAAAAAAAGTTGGCTTTCGCAGAATTAAAGTTTTCCAACATCTTACCTTTTTACCTGCTAAAAAAGATTCTTTGAGAGTAATGTTCGTTGCTTTAAAATAATTTTTATTTTTCCCAAAGCTTCTTTTAATTTCTTTTGATTTTCTTTTTTATTTAACCACACATTAGCTCCTGAAGGATGGGGTAAAGGAATAATTAAAGAATCTTTCCAATGGAAAATATTGCCCACAACTTCGTCCATTCTTTTTTTTCCTAAGACTGCTTGGATTGCTAAGATTCCTACAGGAATAATTAACTTTGGTTTAAGAAGTTTTATTTCTGAATGAAGATAAGGCAAACAATTTTTTAATTCGAATGCTTTTGGAGAGCGATTACTTCCTAAATAACATTTTATCACTTGAGTAATATAAATTTTTTCTCTTATTTCTTTCTCGGAGAGACCAATTTCTTGAAACCAAGAAAAAAGTTTTTTACCTGCCGGTCCCACAAAAGGTATTGTTAATTCATTTTCTTTTTTCCCGGGGGCTTGACCAATAATTAGTATTTGAGCGTTTTTTATAGGTGAAAAAACAGGTTGATATTTCACTAAATGACGACATTTTTTACATTTTTTAATTTTATTTATCAAACTATCAATAGAAAGAATAGAGGCAACCACAATATTTTTGGGAATAAATTACTAATTTTTTAATCTCTTCTTTCTTTACAAAAAAGATTTCTTTTAAAGTGAAATAATTAATATTTTCCTTTTCTGCTATTTTGTTGCCCAAAGAATCAAGCAAATTTTTATCTTTCTGAGGGCTAGCAATTAAGGTAGTAGAGAAATAAAAGAAATTATTTTCTTTAGCAAATTGGGCAGTTTTTTCTAATCTTATCTGGAAACAAATTTCACATCTTTTTCCACCCTCTTTTTCCTTTCGGTATTCTTTTGTTTTATTTAAAAAATCAATTGGCCTGTAAATAGGCACAATTAATTCCAAATTTTTCTGTTGAGAAATCTTTTCAACAGCTCTTAGTCTTTTTTCGTATTCTTGAAAAGGAAGAATATTAGGATTATAATAAAAAATAATTATTTTAAAATCTTCTTTCAGAGAATTTAAAAAATTTAAAAGACAAATTGCACAGCAGGTATGTAAAAGGAGGTTATTTTCCACTTACTTCACATTTTTTGAGAAGTTTTTGATATTTTTCATCTACATATCTTTGGAATTCTTCTAAAAGATGTTTATTTTTTTCTTCAAATAAATGAGCAAATCTTCCTTGCAATTTTAACCATTCTATTATTGGTTTTGGTTCAGAAGGTCTATAATTTAAACGGTAAACTCCGTTTTCGTATTCGTAAAGTGGCCAAAAGTTTGTTTCCACTGCTAAACGGGAAATTTCAATTGTTAATGAAGGTAAATGTCCCCACCCTAAAGGACAAGGAACCAAAATATTAATAAATGTTGGACCCTCATAAGACTGAGCCTTTTCTACCTTTCTAATTAAGTCGTGAAAGAAAGCCACAGTAGTTTGGGCTGCGTACGGAACTTCGTGAGCAATAACGATTTCCATTATATCTTTCCTCGGTTGCAATTTTCCTGGCAATTTTTCTCCTTTGGGAGAAGTGGTTGTGTGGGCAAATTGTGGAGTAGCAGAAGAACGTTGAATCCCCGTATTCATATATGCTTGGTTATCAGTACAAACATAGAGAAAACTGTGTCTTCTCTCAATTGCTCCTGATAAAGCTTGGAAGCCAATATCATAAGTTCCGCCATCGCCACCAAAAACGATAAAATAAATTTTTTTGTTTATCTTTCCTTTTCGAGACAAAACTCGATAAGCAGCTTCCATACCAGAGATGGTAGCAGCAGCATTTTCAAAAGCTGAATGGAACATAGAAACCTGCCAGGCAGTATGGGGGAAAATTGTGGAAACAATTTCTAAACAACCAGTAGGCATAGCGCAAGCGATCGGTTTTTTACTAGCCAATAATACCTGTCTTACAGCTAAAACTTCGCCACACCCAGCACAGGCTCGGTGGCCAGAGCTAAAAAGTTCTTCTTCTTTTAATAAGTCCTTTATATTTTTCATATTACCTCACATTAATGTATTTAAATTTTTCAATATCTTCTCTTTTTTTATCTTTTAGGGAAAGTAATTCTAAAAAAACTTCCTCAATTTCTTCAGGTGTAATTTCTCTACCGCCTAATCCGTAGACATAAGATATGGTTAATGGCCTTTGAACTTCGTCATACAAAACGGAACGAATTTCATTAAATAGCGGACCACCAAAAGCACTTAAACCTTCCATTCTTTCTAAAATACCTAAAATCTTAACATTTTTTAAAGCCCTTTGAAGATATTTGGCTACAATTGGGCGGAAAACCCTTAATTTAAATAAACCTACTTTATAACCTTTGTTTCTTAAACTATCTACCGCAATTTTCGCTGTTCCCGCAGTAGAGCCCATGCAGATAACGGCAGTTTCTGCATCATTGGTTTGATATTCTTCTAAAATAAATAATTCTCGATTAAATCTTTCTTTATATTCTTTAAAAACTTCTTCAATATAATTTAATGCTTGATTCATTGCCTCCGCTTGGGCTCTTTTGTGTTCAAAAAAAGAATCAGGTAAACAAGCCGGTCCAAGAGTAATAGGATTATCAACATCTAAAAGATTATAATTTGGTTTATATTCACCAATAAAAGATTTAACTTCTTCATCGGAGAGAACTTCAATTTTTTGCATACAATGAGAAATAATAAAACCATCAATTGTTACCATAACTGGTAAAAAAGCTTTTTCAGCAATTTTTACTGCACAAATTGTAGTATCGTAAGCCTCCTGAGCATCTTCACAAAAAATTTGTATCCAACCAGAATCACGAGAAGCAATTGAGTCAGTGTGGTCACAATGAATATTTAATGGCGAAGAAAGAGAGCGGTTAACAACACATAAGACAATTGGTAATCGCAAACCGGAAGCAATAAAAAGCATTTCATGCATCAAGGCTAATCCTTGGGAAGAAGTAGCAGTCATTGCTCTTGCTCCCGAAGCAGCCGCAGCAATACAAGCACTCATTGCCGAATGTTCACTTTCTACGGCAACAAATTCGGTATCAATTACTCCATCAGCGACATAAGAAGAGAAAATTTGGACAATTTCGGTAGAAGGAGTAATTGGATAAGCAGCAACCACATCGGGATTTATTTGTTTCATCGCATAAGCAATCGCTTCGTTTCCAGTTTTTGCTAAAATCATTTTTCCTCCCTTACCATTATGATTGCCTGAATTTTTCGAGGACATTCGTGGGCACAGATACCACAACCTTTGCAATAGTCATAATTAATACCAACAACCTTATCATTTTTAATTATTATTGCCGCATCTGGGCAATGCATCCAACAGCGATAACAATTAATACATTTTTCTTTATTCCAAATTGGCTTTAAACTTCGCCAAGAACCAGTTTTATTTTCTCTTATTCTTTTTAAATCTCTGATCAAAGCACCCTGCGTTAAATTTTTCCAACTAATTATGAAACACTCCTTTTTTTCTTCGTTAGAATAACTACTCACTTTTTACCTCCTCATAAGCTCTTTTAATTGCTTCTAAATTTTTCTCGATAAGTGCCTCTTTTCCTCGAAATTTTTCTTGTAATCTCTTCTTTACAGACTCAAAAAAACTAGAAAAATCTAAGATACCTAATATTTTTACTAAAGCTCCCAGCATCGGTGTATTAGGGATATCACGACCTAAACATTCCATAGCAATTTTTGAAGCGTCAACAGTATAAATTTTTATTTTACTCTCTTTTAAACCTAATTTCTCTCTAATTATTTCTGGTGATTCTTTAGTATTTACTAAGATAATGCCATCTTCTTTTAATCCTTCTAAAACATTACAGGCATCAAAGAGGGTGGTATCTAATATTACAAGAACATCCGGATTTTTTATTCCCGAATGAATTCTAATTTCTGAGGAAGAAATTCGATTATAGGCAGTAACCGGAGCACCCATTCTCTCCGGACCATATTCAGGAAAGGCTTGGATAAATTTTCCTGTCTCTAATGCCGCCTCACCAAAAAGTAAAGCTGCGGTTTTTGCTCCTTGTCCGCCTCGTCCATGCCATCTAATTTCCAAAATCTCTTTTCCCATACTAACTCCTTTTAATAAATAAAAATTATATTAAATTTTATTCTTTTTTCAATATATTAACAGACAAACTAACAATTTTTTAAATTTATATTAGATTCTACAAAATATTTTTAAAAAATCTTTGTATTTTTTTAAATCTCTTAATTCACATATTTTAGAGTTTATTAATGCTCCTTAATTTATCTAAAAAATAAAAATTTTATTTAATTTTATAAGTCTTTATTTTTCAAATACTTAACATATTTATAGATTAAATTTTCAGTTTTGACTTTTTTTTCATGTTATATTTCTAAGGAGAAAATGGAAAAAATATTGAAAATTATAAATAAAAACTTTAAAATAAAATGAGGAGCAATGAGAAATTTAATTAAATTGGTTGTCTTAATTTTTATTTCTTTAATTGTTTTTGTCCAAGATGAAGGAACAGGTGCTGAAAGTTGGCTTGGCAATTCGGGTTTTGACACCTCTCGTCATTATGGTGCTCCTGTAATGGATAAGGTTTCTAATATTTCAAATCCAAATTATTAAACTTATCACATTGTTATTTCTCCGGCTACTGGTGAAACCTTAGAAATTTACGGATGTAAAGTGAAGGCTGATGAAACTACTTTTTGCGCAATTTGTAGACCTGAAATGAAATACGGAGTGATAGAACCTTCCTTAATAGATCCGCAACATCCAATAAGCGATAGATATAAAAAAACAGTTGTTTGGTCCTATACGCAGGTACCGCCTCTACGACCTCATCCTGCTACCTTTTGGATTCCGGAAAGTGCAATTGTAAAATGCCAAACTCTTAGGTGGGATAATAATCATCTAAGATGGATAATTTTTGAGGGAGAAAAGCGAGAGCATGGTGATTATGCGAGGATTTCGATTACATTTTGGCACCTAGAAAATATATGTTATCGCTATTGGTGGCAAAGAGGTTGGCATGAAGGAGTGTGGTTTGTTCCTTCACGAACTCAGAATCAGTATCCCAGGATGTATGATTATTCTCACGCCTATCTTTTAAATTGGTGAATAAAAGGAAGCCTCTGGTAGGCGGGCAAAAGCCTACCACATTTTTATTTTAATATATGTATTTTTTTATAATATTTTCAATTTTTGCTCAGTATCTTGAAGCCCAAATTGTTGTGGGGAAAAATCCTTGTGAAGTTTGTTATAATCCAATAAATCATAAACTTTATGTAAGTATAGCAGAAGCATCAATTATTATTGTTGATGGCTTTAATAATGAAATCACTGACTCAATTATCGGGCTTTTTAACAATCATTCCTTGGCGTATAATTTTTTAAACAATAAATTGTATTGCGCTTATGGTTCTGATTCAATAGCAGTAATTGATGGCGCTACAAATCAAATAATTAAAAGAATATGGAGTGCTAATACTGGTTTGGGGCGTTCACTTTATAATCCAATAAATAATAAAATTTATTTTGCTAATCATAATAGTAATAATGTTTCTGTTATTGATGGAGAGAGATAGTTTAATTAAAATTATTGAAGAAGGAATTGGTGAAGGTCCTATTCATTTGTGTCTGTCAGAACACAATAACAAAATCTATTGCGTCAATTGGGGTGGAAATGTTTCAGTAATTTCCAGTGATTTAGATAGTGTAATTAATGTGATTTCTGTTGCTCCGTGTTCCCATTCTATGTGCTATAATTTAAGAGATAAAAAAGTGTATGTAGGCCACTTGTATAACCCTGTTGTTGAAATTATTTGTACCGAAGGAGACACAATTATTACCACAATAAATGTTGGCTCTGACATTGTACCATTTGGTATATGTTATGATTCCATTCATAATAAAATTTATATTAGCACTGGGGCTAATTATGTAGTAGTTATTGATGGTGAAACCAATAATATAATTGATGTAATCTATTTTTATGGTTGGCCATGGATTGTATTTTTTAATCCACTGAACAAAAAAATATACGTTAGTTATGAAAATCCTTGGATTCCTGAAAGCTCATTTGTTGGAATAATTGATGGCAGCACAGGTAGAAAAATAGATTCTATTTCTCTTTATAGAAGAGGGGCTTATTATCCTTTCTGTCTTAATCCGCAAGAAAATAGGGTTTATATACCCCATGCTTGGTGCGATGCGAATGGAAATCCAATGGATTCAGTAATTTCAATTATTAAAGATAATAGTGAAATATCAGAAAGTTCAACTTGCTTTTTTGAAATAAAATATTTTCCTAATTCTTTTAACCCCGAGTATATTATTTTACCTTTTTGGATTGAAAATATAGAAATCTTTGAAATTTCTGGAAAATTAATTAAGAAAGAAAGAAGAGGAAATATAATTTTTCTCAAAAATTTAAAAAGCGGAGTTTATTTTGTTAGAATGTCTAGTTTTAAAAAAGAATATATTAAAAAATTATTAATAATCAAATAAGGTTACGATTTGGTTAGTAATTTTGATAAGCAAGTTGACCGCAACCGGCAAGGATTTCTTGACCACGACTTTTTCTTAGAGTGACAGTATAATTCGCTTCGGCTAATATTTTCATAAATTTTTCTATTCTTTTTAAAGAAGATGGCTGAAAAGATACTTCTGGAAAAGGGTTAAAAGGAATTAGATTAATCTTGCAAGGGATTTTTCTTAACATTTTTTTTAAACGATAAGCATCTTCTTCATCATCATTAATATCCTTTATTAAAACATACTCAAAAGTTATTCTTTCTCGTTTTTTCTGCCAGTAATATTCACAGGCTTTGAGAATTTCAGAAATTGGATATTTCTTATTAATCGGCATTAAATATTCTCTAATTTCGTCTTTCGTGGCATTTAAAGAGATCGCTAATTTTATTTTCTTTTTTATTTCGGCTAACCGATAAATACCTTCAACGATTCCGGCAGTAGAAATAGTAATTTTTCTTGCGCTTATTCCAAAACCAATTGGTGAATTGATAATTTGGATTGCTTTTAGGACTTCTTCTAAATTTAGCAAAGGTTCGCCAATTCCCATAAAAACAATATTTGTTGGTTTTATATTTAAGATTTTCTCAATCATTAATATCTGATCACAAATTTCATAGAAATATAAGTTTCTCTTAAAAGGAATTTTACCACTATTGCAAAGAAGACATTTTAACGGACAGCCTACTTGAGAAGAAACACAAATCGTTCTTCTTTTTTCTTCGGGGATAAATACTGCTTCAATTTTATTACTATCAGATAATTCAAAAAGAAATTTCTCTGTTCCATCTTTTGCTTTTTTAGTTGCCAAAATTTTTAATTCACTTATTACAAAATTATTTTTTAAATATTCTCTTTTTGATTTAGAAAGATTAGTCATTAAAGAAAAATCGTTCACCTTTTTTTGCCAAAGCCATTGGAATATTTGATAAGCATTATATTCTTCCCAATTAAAATTTTTCACTAGTTCTTTTAATTCTCTAATAGTAAAAGATTTGATATTTTCCATTATTAATCATTGGTTAATTAAGTTTAAAATTAAACCGATTATTAATAAATTAGTAATCAGAGAAGTTCCACCATAGGAAATAAATGGTAAGGTTAAACCGGTAACCGGTAAAATTCCTGAGACCATTCCCAAATTTACAAAAATGTGGTAGAGAAAAATCGCACCTAAGCCAGCGATGGTTAATTGGTATTTTAAATCAACATTCTTTATTAAATAATTGTAAATTTGATAAAGAAGCAAAAAGTATAAAGAAATTAAAATAATAACTCCGATTAACCCAAATTTTTCACAGTAGGTAGCAAAAATAAAATCGGTATGGGGATTGGGGATGAAATCTAATTTGCTTAATGGAGGATGGGAAAAACTTTTTCCTAAAATTCTTCCGCTACCGATAGCAATTTGTGCCTGAATCGCACTCCAGCTCATTCCTTTTGGATCCAAATAGGGGGCTAAAAAAGCAATAATTCTTTCTTTTTGATATTCTTTCAAACTTTGCCAGATTAACGGATTTAAGAGCCCAAAGAAACTATTTATTGCCAAAACACCAAAACCATAAAAGATAGTATTTTTTCTAAAAGCAATGAAGGTAAGTAAAAGAAAATACACTATCCATGTCAGCAAAGAGAAACCAAAAATAAAAGAAAATATTGGAGAATAAAGAATAAAAATTTGGGAAAAAGAAAATCCCCGAAAATAAAGAATAACGGCAAAAAGAAAAAGAAAAGTAAAGGCTGAGCCTATATCTGGTTCAATTAAAACCAAAAGAGCAGGTATTAAGGTGATTAATATAGGCAAAAAAAGTGAGTTAAAATTAAAATCGAATTTCTTTTTGTTCGCCAAAAAATAAGATAAAAATAGTACATAGGTAATTTTTGCTATTTCTGAAGGTTGAAAGGTGAAAAAATAAAAATTTAGCCATCTTTTGGCACTATTCTTAGAGATAAATAGAACCAAAATTAATAAAATAATAGAAAATAGATACCAATAAAAACTTAAATCAAAAACAATTTTTAAAGGTATCCGCGTTACCAATGTCAAAAAAGTTAATCCTAATATAAAGAAAATAACTTGACGAATAAGATAGTTTTTTCCGCCGGTAAGATAGATAGTAAAGAAACCAATAAAAATTAAAATTAAACTAATTGCTAAGATTGTTTTTCCTTTCGCTGGCATATTCAAACTCTAAAAAATAACGAATAAAGATTTCTTTTGCTAATGGAGCAGCATAGGCACCACCTGCACCAACATTTTCTAAAAGAATTACTAATAACAAATTTTTATTTTCTTTTTCAGCATAACCTACAAACCAAGCGTGGTCTTTGCCAAAGGGATTTTGAGCAGTACCGGTTTTTCCGTATACTTTTAAACCAGCAATATTTGCGCCTCCACCGGTTCCTTTTTCAACAACCGCTGATAAACCTTCTTTTACAATTTCTATTGCTTCTTGAGAAAAAGGAAATTGATAATATCTATTTATATATTGATAAAGAGTCTCGTTTTTATCATTAATAACCATCTTAATAATGTTTTTTTTCATTAAAGTATCTAAGAAATCTTGATGAAAAGGTTTAGTATTTTTTATTGAATCAAGAAAATGGAGTTGGGGAATATTACCGTTATTAAAAATTCCACAATAAATTTCTGCTAATTTAATTGGTGTTAACGCTATTTCACCTTGACCAATTGCTAAATTGGCTATCTTTCCTAAGGGAGCAATTTGATAATTGGGAATTTTGGAATTTATTTCTTCTAATAAATCAATATTTGTTTTATTAAAAAGATTTAAATCTTTCATTAATTTTAAAATTTCTTTTAATCCCAATTTGATTCCCAGTTGATAGAAATAGATATTACAAGAATAGGCAATAGCGTCAATAAGATTTAGTGCGCCATGGGCTTGCCAGCATTTAAAAGTTTTTTTACCGATTTGATATTTACCATAACAAGGAAGGAAAAGGGAGTTCTTACTAATTACTTTTTTGGTTAGTGCCTGTAAGGCAATAAAAGGTTTAAAGGTCGAACCCGGTGGATAAATACCGCCAACGATTCGGGAAAATAAAGGTTTTTTCTTATCTTTTATTAATTTTTCCCATTCTTTATAACTTAATCCCAAAAAGATATTTGGATCAAAACTCGGTTTGCCAACAAAAATAATAATCCGACCAGTTGTTGGTTCCACGCCTAATATTAGTCCAGCAGAGTAATTACTAAGTAGAGAATCACAAAAAATATTTAATTTCATGTCTAAAGAAAGATAAATATCAGCACCAGCAACTGCTGGAATTTCTCTTGCTTCGGAAAAAGGCTGAACTTCTCTTCCTCGGGCATCAACCTCGATTAAAGCAATACCGTTTTTTCCTCTCAAAATCTTTTCGTAATAACCTTCAATACCATAACGACCTGTGAGATCACCTAAGTCATATAAACTATCTTTAATCAAGATATCCTTGCTTACTTCGTTGAGATAACCAATTGCCCAAGAGGAAACATTTTTAAAGGGATAAACTCTCTTGGGATTAATTTCAATTCTTATTCCTTGTTTAAATATCAAATTTTCTTCTAACTTGATTATTTCTTCTTTTGATAAATTTCTTTTGATTAAAATCGGATAGGGATAATTTTTATACTCCGTTAATTTTTCTCTTAAATTATTAACATCAATATTAAGAATTTTGGGAAGATATTGAAAAATAAAACCGGTATCGACCTCTTGTGGCAGGATAGATAAATTATAAGATAATTTGGTATCGGCAATTATTAAACCTTGGGCATCAAATATTTTTCCTCTTGGGGCTCTTAGAATAACTTTTCTTATTCTTTGATTATAAGCCAATCTTTCATATCTTTCCCCCTTTACAACTTGGAGATAAAAAACTCTTCCGAAAATAATTAAAAAGAGCGAAGAAATAAAAATAATAAAATTTTTAAATTTTCTTTTCATATTTTCTTAGAAGGAAAAAAGATAGTAATGTTAAAAGAAAACTTATGAAAAAGAAGTTTTTGTTGATAAGAGAAAAGAGGATAAAAACAAAGAGTGAGGAAAAGAAGAGATTATAAGGGGTGGGTAAGATATAATTACGCAGATAAGGAATAAGAAAACCAACTGAAGAGAAAATGAGCATATTGAAACCAAAAATTGGTGGATTATTTAAGTCAAAAAGAAAACCTAAAAGAAGTCCCAAAAGAGTAGAAAATAATATGGAGGAGGAAAAAGCACTAAAAGTGAAAAGAAGAAGGCTTATTTTAGGAAAAATATTGGGAATAAGGGTCTCTAAAAGAAAGGAAAGATAAATTAAAATTATCAGAATAACCTTTTTCATCGGATAAATTTTATTTCGGGCAATTTTAATTCCAATTGTTTCAATAATACTTCTAACTCATCTTTTTTAATTTTTCTTTCCTTCTTTTGTAAAATAAAAAGGTCGTCAATTTTAAAAATATCAACTGTTGGTTCAATTATCACCTTTAAAGAGCCGTCTCCTTTTTTCTCAATCTTCTTTACTACACCAATATATAATCCTTCGGGAAAAATGCCACCAATCCCTGAAGAAATAATCGTATCTTCTTCTTGAATATCCGGATTTTCATCCAAATAATCTAAAGTCAAAACTCCGTTTTTACAACTAACACAAATAAGGTAATTAGTTCTCAAAATTTTAGCAGAAATTTTGGAATAAGGAGAATAAAAAGTTTCCACCACACTAATATCCTCACCAACCGCAATAATTTTCCCCACAATCCCTTTTTGAGAAACAGCAGGAAAATTAACCATAATAGAATCTTTTAAACCTTTGTCAATAATTAAATATTTTTTTAAAGAATTATCTCGACTAATAATATTGGCTCTTTTAACAACATAAATATCGGTTAAAGATTCCAAGGAAGCAAAAGAAAAGTTAGCATTTTTTCTTAATTGGGCTAAGGCTAGATTTTGCTTTATAAAGAGTTCGTAAAGATAATCTCTTTCTTTTCGATAATTTTTAAGAGATAATAAGACCTGATTAGTTATTATTAAAGGTCTCAATAAGAGAGAACTGGGCAAAAGAGAAACTTTTAATTTAAGATCCTTAGGAAGAAATAAAATAATTAAAGATAAAAAGACAAAGATAAGAGAAAAATATTTATCCTTATCGCTTCGTTTTTTGGATACCAACAAATTTTAGGAGAAATCAGTTTTTAGTAATAGTTTAGAATTCTTTTTTATATCTTCCAAAATTTTGCCAGCGCCTAATACCACACAGTCAATAGGATTTTCTGCGACGTAAACCTTTAAATTAGTTTCTTCACTAATCAACTTATCAAGTCCCTTTAATAAAGAACCGCCACCGGTCATATAGATACCGTGATCAACAATATCAGCAGCCAGTTCTGGTGGCGTTCTTTCTAAAGCTTTCTTTACAGCTGCCACAATAAGGGAAACTGGTTCTTGTAGTGCTTCTCTTATCTTAGAAGAAGTGAGTTTTATTGTCTTGGGGATGCCGGAAACTAAATCCCGTCCTTTTACTTCCATTTCTTCTTCTTGACCTGTGGGATAGGCAGAACCAATTTGGATTTTTATCATTTCTGCAGTCTGTTCACCAATTACCAAATTGTAATTCTTTTTAATATAATTAATAATTGCTTCATCCATCTCGTCACCGGCAACCCTTATTGAGTTACAGGTAACTACACCAGAAAGAGCCACGACCGCAATTTCGGTTGTGCCGCCACCAATATCAATAATCATATTACCGGTAGGTGCATCAACCGGTAAACCAACACCAACTGCTGCCGCAATTGGTTCAGAAACCAGATAAACTTCTCGAGCTCCACAGGCTTCTGCTGAATCTCTTACAGCTCTCTTTTCTACTTCGGTAACTCCTGAAGGAACACAAATAATTATTCTTGGTCTTACAAATAACTTTTTTTTCTGTACTTTTTCAATAAAACTGCGCAACATTACTTCTACTAAACTAAAATCAGCAATTACACCATCTTTCATTGGTCGGATAGCATTTATTCCTTCCGGTGTTCTTCCTAACATTTTCTTTGCTTCCCAACCAACAGCAATTGGTGTATGATTTTTTTCATCAACTGCCACGATAGATGGTTCCCGTAACATTATTCCTTTCCCTTTTACATAAATAAGGGTAGTAGAGGTGCCTAAATCAATAGCAATTTCATTACTAAATCTTTCTCTTATAGAAGCAAATAATCCAAACACAATTTATTATAATTTATCAAAAATAAAAGTCAATAATTTTTAACTGAAAATACATTGATTAAGGTTTAAAAAACTTATAGGAATGAACAATTAGATATTCCTTAAGAAAGCCTATTTTCCATATCTTCGACGAATTCCACTAAAACGTTTGACAAATTGAAAAAGCAAAATAAAATAAGATAAAAAAATATCTTCACAGGTGTTTTCCCTAAATAATAAAAATGATACTTAAGCGAAAATTTGAATAAAACCTTTTTATCTACTGAAAAAGTTTAAATAAGAAATTACTAAATCACATTTTGGTATACTTATTCTTATAAAAACAAAATTTTAATAAGAAAAAAGTGAAGGTATTTTTTTAAAGGTATCCGAGCATAAAAATAATAAAAACCTTCAGAAATATATAACAAGAAAGCAAATAAAAAAAATTAAAAATTTTGACTTTTTCTTTTGAATTTATTATAATTTCCTTTATGAGCAAAGCTTTATTAAGTGGTAATGAAGCAGTTGCCCGTGGTGCTTATGAAGCAGGTTGTTTAGTTGCCTGCGCCTATCCAGGAACCCCTTCTACCGAAATTTTAGAAGAGATTTCTAAATATAAGGAAATCTATTGTGAATGGTCAGTAAATGAAAAGGTTGCCTTGGAGGTTGCTTTGGGTGCAGCACTTGCTGGTGCCCGTTCTTTGTGTGCAATGAAGCATGTTGGTTTAAATGTTGCCAGTGACCCATTATTCTCTTCAGCTTATATTGGTGTCAACGGTGGCTTTATTATTGTTACCTGTGATGACCCAGGTATGCATTCTTCCCAAAATGAACAAGATAATAGATTTTATGGACTTTTTGCCAAAATTCCAGTAATATGCCCAAGCGATTCCCAAGAAGCAAAGGATTTGACAATTAAGGCATTTGAAATTAGTGAAGAGTTTGATATCCCAATTATTTTAAGAATGACAACAAGGGTTTCTCATTGTAAATCAGTTGTAAGTTTAGGCGAAAGAATAGAGAAGGAGATTAGGGGATATAAGAAAGATGTGAGTAAAACAAATCTTTTGCCCCAGTTTGCTAAAAGAAGGCATATATTATTAGAAGAGAAGATAGAAAAATTAAAAGAATATAGCAATAATTTTTCTTATAACCGATTTGAAAAAGGAAATAGTGATTTATTAATAATTGCTGATGGTGTTGCCTATCAATATGCGAAAGAGGTCTTTAAAGATGCTTCCTTTTTGAAATTGACAATGGTTTATCCATTTCCTGATAAATTGGTAAGGGAAATCTGTCAGAATTATAAAGAGATAATTGTTGTGGAAGAGGTTGACCCTTTTATTGAATTAATGGTAAGAAGTTTGGGATTTAAAGTCAAGGGAAAGGATTATCTGCCAAAGTTTGATGAGTTAAATCCCGATAAGTTAAAAGTTTTTATAAAAAGAGAGATAAAAGAAGAAGTAAAGACTGATAATCTACCAAGAAGACCACCTGCTTTATGTCCTGGTTGTCCACATATTGGGACTTTTTATTTATTACAAAAGAAAGATTATATTATTACTGGTGATATTGGTTGTTATACTTTGGGTGCCTTAGCACCCCATTACGCAATGGATACGTGTGTCTGTATGGGTGCTTCTATTACCTTGGCTTGTGGTATTGAAAAGGTAAATAAAAGAATTAATGACGAAAGACCAATAATAGCCGTTATTGGGGATTCCACTTTTTTTCATATGGGACTTCCTGGACTTTTGAATATGGTTTATAATAAATGTAATATTATTCTTTTTATTTTGGATAATGAAACAACCGGTATGACCGGTCATCAAGACCATCCAGGAACCGGTAAAACATTAATGAAAGAAGAGACAAAAAGAATATTGCCAGAAGATATTGCTCGGGCTTGTGGTGTTGAGCAGGTTTATGTATTAAATCCTTACAAAATAAAAGAGAATAAAAAAATTATTGATAAACTTTTAAAAGAGAGAAAACAAGCAGTTGTTGTGATGAGGGAACCTTGTATTTTCTTAAAGAAAAGAGAAAAACCAAAAGAGATAGATATTGAATTGTGTACTGGTTGTAAACTTTGTATTAGGTTAGGTTGTCCAGCAATCTCTTATGAAGATAGCAAAGCAAAGATTAATAAAATTTTCTGTGTGGGTTGCGGAATGTGTGTTGAAGTCTGTCCAAAAGGAGCAATAAAATGAATACTATTAACATTATTATTTGTGGAATTGGTGGTCAAGGAGTATTACTTTTATCTGATATTTTAGGCGAAGTAGCAATGGAGAATGGATTTTTAGTTAAAAAAAGTGAAGTAAAAGGAATGGCACAAAGAGGCGGCAGTGTTATTAGCCATTTAAGATTTGGTGAAGAAGTTTATTCACCATTAATCCCTTTAAAAGAAGCAGATTTTCTTTTAAGTATGGAGAAGTTAGAAGCATTAAGATACTTAGATTATTTAAAAGAAGACGGAATTTTGATTACCGATAATTTTTATCTTCCACCATTACCAGTTTTGATTGGTGAAAATGAATTTGATTCTAATATTATTGATAAAAATTTAAAGGAAAGGGTAAAAAATCTTTATTATGTTCCAGCCCAAAACATTGCCAAGGAACTTGGTGATGTTCGAGTTAGCAATATTATCTTGCTCGGCTTTTTATCTAACTTTTTAGATTTTAAATTAGAAGATTATTTCAAAGTATTAGAAAGAAATATTAAAAAAGAGTATTTAGAAATAAACAAAAAAGCCTTCCAGAAAGGAAGAGAGTTCTTCTCTCATTAATTAAAATGTGTGGTGTTATTGGAATTTATGGTAATGATGATGTAGTATATGAAATTTATGAAGGATTGATTGCCCTTCAACATCGGGGACAAGATTCTTGCGGCATAATTACTTATAATGGGATGTTTCATTTAAAAAGGGGGATGGGATTAGTTAATAATGTTTTTAACGAAAAGAATATTGCTCGACTAAAAGGCAAAATAGGAATTGGTCATGTTCGATATCCAACAATTGGTGTTGGCAGTTTAGAGGATGCCCAACCTTTTTATATTAACTATCCCTTTGGAATTGCAATGGCTCATAATGGTAATGTAACTAACTATTACGAATTGAGAGAACTTTTAGAAAAGAGATTTTATAGAAAACTTACTTCTTATTCGGATGTGGAAGTGATTTTAAATATGTTTGGTGTCTTTTTAGAGAAACATATTGATACCAAAAATTTCTTTAATGCTTTATGTGAGGCAACAAAACAGGTATTTAAATATGTGAAAGGTAGTTATTCGGTAGTGGGAATTATTGCTGATTATGGAATTTTTGCTTTTCGGGACCCCTATGGAATAAAACCATTAGTTTTTGGCAAGAAAAATAATAATTGTTATGCCTTTGCTTCTGAAAGTGTTGCCTTTGATATGCTTGATTTTGAACTTATTCGTGATGTTTATCCTGGAGAAATAATCTTCATCGATAAAGATAGAAAAGTTTATTCCAAAAGATTAAAAAGAGAAAAGAGAAATTATCCTTGTATTTTTGAATATGTCTATTTTGCTCGACCCGATTCAATAATTGATGGGATTGGTGTTTATGAGGCAAGATTGAGATTGGGTGAAGAACTGGGCAAAGAATGTTTAAAAGAGAATATTCAGCCGGATGTTGTGATTCCAGTGCCCGATACTGCTAGAGCAGCTGCTTTCAGTGTAAGTAAAATTCTAAAAGTTGATTGTAAAGAAGGATTGATAAAAAATCGGTATATTCCAAGAACTTTTATTATGCCTACTCAAAAAGAAAGAGAAATAAAAGTGAGGCAGAAACTTAATCCAATAAAAAGTGAGATTGAAAATAAAAAGGTATTGGTTGTTGACGATTCTATCGTACGTGGTACAACTTCTAAGGAGATAGTTTTATTATTAAGAAAGACAAAGGCAAAAGAGGTTTATTTAGCAATTACCTGTCCGCCTTTAAGATTTCCCTGTGTTTATGGAATAGATATGATGACAAGAGGTGAATTTATTGCGAGAAAATATAGCATTGAAAAGATAAAAGAAATTATCGGTGCTGATAAACTTATCTACCAAACAATTGAAGGGTTAATAAGAGCGGTAGGTGGTGGTAAAAGAAAAGATTTCTGTACTGCCTGCTTTACTGGTATTTATCCAACAAAAATAAAAAAGAAAGAGATTGAAAAATTAGAAAAAGAAAGAATAAAACAAAAGATTATTTTATAAAAGGAGGAAAAAATGAAAGAGTATAAAAATTTTATTGATGGTAAATGGGTGCCATCAGTTACTGGTAAAACTTATGAAGATAGAAATCCGGCAAATTATGATGAAGTAATTGGAATTTTTCCTCAATCTAATTATGAAGATGTTGAAAAGGCAATAAAAGCGGCAAAAAAGGCATATGAATATTGGAAAAAAATACCAGCACCAAAAAGGGGAGAGATTTTAAGAAAAGCCGGTGAGATAATGCTCCAAAGAAAAGAAGAATTGGCAAGATTAATGACCCAAGAAATGGGAAAGATTTTAAAAGAAGCAAGAGGTGATGTCCAAGAAGGGATTGATACTGCCTTTTATGCCTTTGGTGAAGGTAGAAGGCTATTCTCTTATACTACAACAAGCGAACTACCTAACAAAATGGCATTTGTTATAAGACAACCAATCGGTGTTTGGGGAATTATTACTCCTTGGAATTTTCCCATTGCTATTCCTTCTTGGAAAATATTTCCTGCCTTATTATGTGGTAATACCGTTGTATTTAAACCAGCAACTGATACGCCGGCTTGTGCAGCAAAATTAGTTGAAATTCTTGCCGAAGCAGGTGTTCCTGATGGTGTTGTTAATTTGGTATTCGGTAAAGGTGGAGAAGTAGGGGAGGCGATTTTAAACCATCCTGATATAAGAGGAGTATCTTTTACTGGTTCCAGTGAAGTTGGTAAAAGAATTGGTGAAGTGTGTGGTAAAATGCTTAAAAAGTGTTCATTAGAATTGGGTGGTAAGAATGCTCAGATTGTTTTAAATGATGCCAATTTAGATTTGGCATTAGAAGGAGTTTTATGGGGTGCCTTTGGAACCACCGGTCAAAGATGTACTGCTACTTCAAGATTAATTTTAGAAGAAGGAATCTATGATGAATTTGTTGAAAGACTAATTGAAAGGGCAAAGAAAATAAAGATTGGTAACGGTTTAAAAGAAGATACTGAAATGGGACCACTAATTAATGAAAGCCAAAGAAAAAGGGTTGATGAATATGTAAAGATTGGGATAAAAGAAGGAGCAAAACTTGCTTGTGGCGGTAAATATTATGAAGAGGGAGAATGTAAAAAGGGATTTTTCTATGAGCCAACAATCTTTTTAGATGTAAAAGAAGATATGAAGATATTCCAAGAAGAGATTTTTGGTCCGGTTTTGTCAGTAATCAAGGCAAAGGATTTTGAAGAGGCGATTAGGATTTTAAATAATAGTAGATACGGACTTTCTTCTTCTATTTATACTAATGATATTAGAAAAGCAGCAAAGGCAATTGAAATGATTGAAGCAGGAATTACCTATGTGAATGCGCCAACAATTGGTGCCGAATGCCATTTACCTTTTGGTGGTGTAAAAGAAACCGGTAATGGTCATCGGGAAGGCGGTTGGACAGTTTATGATATCTTTTCCGAATTAAAAACAGTTTATATTGATTATTCCGGAATATTACAAAAGGCACAAATAGATACTTGGGAGAAATAAATTGTTAAAACCCCTAAATTTGACCAATAAGCCAACACCGATTGAAAAATATCAGTTTAATGATTTTACTATTCATATCAAACGTGATGATTTAAATGGACTTGTTGAGAGTGGTAATAAGGCAAGAAAATTAGAATATCTTTTATCCGATGCCTTAAATAAGAAATGTGATACTATTATTACTGCTGGTTATCTTAATTCTAATCATTGTCGGATTACCGCTTATTTTTGTAGTCGATTAGGACTAAAGAGCATTTTGGTTTTAAATTGCTTAAAGAAAAGAAAAAAGATAGAAAAAGATGGAAACCTCTTGTTAGATTATCTTTTTGGAGCTGAAATCCATTTTTTAAATAATAAGGAATATAAAGAAAAAGAAAGATATGTTGGAAACTTGGTAAAGCGATTAGAAAAGGAAGGTTATCGTCCTTATTACATTCCTACCGGTGGCTCAAATGAAATTGGAATTTTAGGATATCGGGATTGCTTTTTAGAAATGGTTGATTATCTAAAAGAAAATAAGATAGACGGAATTTTCTGTGCTGTTGGCAGTGGCGGAACTTATGCTGGACTTCTTTATGGAAAGTTGCTAACCAATTTAGATATTCCTATTTATGGGATTTTAGTTGATGAGACGATTGATTATTTTAAAATAAAAATAAAAGATATTCTTAAGAAGTTAGATTGTCAAATTGATGAAGAAAGTTTTCATTTGATTGATGGTTATATTGGCAAAGGTTATGGAATTCCCTATAAAGAAGAGATAAAACTTATGAAAGAATGGGCAAAGAAAGGAATTATTTTTGATTTAACCTATACAGGAAAGGCATTCTATGGAATGATAAAAGAGAGTAAAAAGATAGGATTAAAAAATCCCTTATTTATTCATACCGGTGGTATCTTTTCAATATTTGCTCATAAAGAATATTTAAAATGAAAATAATTATTACTGGTGCTACTGGCCTTTTAGGTAGCGAACTTTCTTTATATCTCAAAGAAAGAAAATATGAGATAATTGAATGGAACTCTAAAAATCAAGACATAACTGATATTAATACTACAATTACAAACATAAAAAAGATAAAGCCAGATGTGATTAT
>JBDRVE010000015.1:0-23315 GCA_039801725.1 candidate division WOR-3 bacterium
GCAATATCGTAAGAATAACCTTTTTCTTGGATATAAAGTTCTAAACGTTCTTTCAAGAAAGAGGATACCTCTTTTTTTATTTTCTCTTTATCAAAATTGATATTTAATTTTAAAAAGAGTTCTAAATCAGCAGAGATTAATTCTTCTAAATTAATATCAAGGTTATGATGAACAATGGTGTTAATAATGTTATCGGCTTGTTTTTTTAATCCAAAAGGATCATAAGAACCCTTTGGAATTGCCCCTTTTATAAAACTTGCATTAATATTATCAATCCTATCAACAATTGTTAAATAGGCACCGTAGAGAGTTTTAGGTAAATTTTCATATTGTTCATATAGGGCATCACAAATTATTGTAGGATAATTAAAATATCTTGCATAAATTCCGCCCATTTTTCCTTGTAAAGATGTAAACTCTTTTTCCCTTACCATATTTGTTAACAAATCCGCCTTGCTTAAATAGGCAATCTTTTTTGCATACTCGTCATTACTTATCATTCCTATTAAAAAAACTAATCTTTCGGTTTTATCATAAAGGCTTCCTAATCCTTCAATCCAGATTACCTTTTTTTCTTCTTCTACCAGTTCTTCTAATGGTTTTTTCAAATCTTCATTAAAGTAATATTTAGCATCTTCTAATCTTGCCTGACAAGCCTTTTCGTACCAAGTCTTTATTTCTTGTATCGCTCTTTTATTTTTTAAAAAGGGTTTATTGGTAACAACAATAAAATAAGGAAGTAGTTCATTCTCTTTTATAACTGTTAAGGCATGAAGATAATTTCTTAAGCCAGTAATTATTACTTCCCTTGGCAGAGATAAATAATCCT
Source organism: candidate division WOR-3 bacterium (assembly GCA_039801725.1). Classification (NCBI taxonomy): domain Bacteria; kingdom Pseudomonadati; phylum Caldifarciminota; species Caldifarciminota bacterium. The sequence goes on from JBDRVE010000015.1 coordinate 830, forward strand.
TCTCAAACTCACAAAGCAGTAAAGAAGGATATTCACAAATGTTTAACATCTCAAAAATTAGTTCCTTATCTTCAATAATTTGGGCATCCAATTTTCTTAATATCTTTTCTAAATTCTGGTAAAATAATTTTTCTCTTTCTTCATATAAAGAGATTACGCCATTTTTCCTTAATATATCAAAATAACTTTGGGCATCTTTAATTCTTATTGGTTTAAAAGATTTATCTCGGTGAGGATAAGTTATATTGTTAGTTTTTATACTATCAATTTTAAATTTAACAACTCGATTATTGAAAAGACAACAAATAGAATGTACTGGTCGGGCAAAAGTTAAATTTTCAGATATTTTCATTCTTTTTGGAAAAGGTATATTTCTTATTATATCAGGTAAAAATTGAGAAATAAGTTTCCTTAAACTTTCGCCACCAACCTTTTTCTTTATAAATACATATTCTCTTTCACCGATTTTCTTGATAATGATATCTTTCTCTTTTGCCTTGTTTGCCTTTAAGAATCCTTTTCCTTGTTCAGTTAAGTTGCCATTTTCGTTAAAGGCAATATTTTTAGGTGGTCCTTGAATTTCAATAAATTTTATTTTTGTTTTTTCGGGAAGTCCGCTAATAAAAAGACCAAATCTTCTGGGAGTATAAAATTCTTTTATCTCTTTAAATTCAATTTCGTTTTCTTTTAGAAAATTTAAAAAATTATTTTTTAAAAAAGATACCGCCGGCTCAATATAACTGACCGGCAATTCTTCGGTTAAAATTTCCAACAAAAAATAGTTTTTCATAATAGTAAGAAGTTCTCACAGGTATTTTTCTTGGTCTTAACCAATAAAGAGTAATCCTTCTGGCAATCTTTGATTTTTCATAATACTTTTTTAAGTTAGGAAAGAAAAAAAGAGAAAGATGAATAACAAAGGCGATTGTAATAAAAGTAGCAAAAATTCCCCAAAGACCACCAGCAAGTTTATCTAACCAAGAAAGGAAAATAACCTTTAAAATTTGGGAAACGATGTTCCCTAAGAATTTAAAAACAAAGAAAACCAAGAGAAAGAGGATAATAAAAGAAATTACTCTAATAATTCTTGTATCACCAAAGTGTTTTGATAATTCTGGATAAAAACGGTTGGCAATAAATATTCCTAAAATAAGACCCAAAAAACCGCTAGCGCTTTTAACTAAACCGTTTCTCAAACCTTGTAGAAAACCAAAAATTAAAATAAGAATAATCAAAATATCCAGAAACATATATAAAAATAACGAAATATTTTATATTGTCAAATTAAATGAGTATTTTATAAAGAAAAAAGTTTACTAATTCCGAAATTAAAAATAAAACTTCTGTTATTAAAATTTCTTCTTATACCGGCATAAACATCAAAAATTGGTAAAGAATAGGAAGTTCCGAAAGTTATCATTTTATCTTTTCCTTCACTGTAAAATTCGGTTGCCGGAGTAAAATGGGAAAGACTTTTTTCTAAGGCAATTCCGTAAAGAAAAGAAAAATTATCTTCTTCTTTTTCATAAATAAACCCGCCGCATCCATAAAGATTTATAATATTAAAATCCTTTCCTAAAGAAGAAATGAGTAAAAGATTTTTACTTTTATCTATTCCTACTTTTAAAGCACTATTAAACAATGGATTTTCAAACCCCTTTTTATAATATAAAACGAAATCCCATTCCTTTTCATAACTAATATCAAAAGAAAACTCAGAAGAAAAAGGTAAACCAAAATAAAGAGATAAAAGAGAACCCCATCGCGAAGTATCTTCTTTATAATAATTTCCCTCTAATTCAAAAGAAAATTCTCTAAATTTGTTTAGAGTAGGTGGTTCAGTTAAAATAAGACCATTTATTAAAGCAAAAATTAGAAGGAAATTCATTTATTACCTCCTTTTTATATGTTTTTATGGTTTATTAAATTTCCGTTTAATTAGTAAACTTCTTTTTTTCTCGTGTAGTAAATATAAACAATAACTCGCCAAACTATAAAAACAGAAATAGTAATAACAACTCCCAAGGCGAGATCTTTTAAAGGATTTTCGCCAATTAAGAAAATTTCTCCATTCCATAAGTGGTCAACGACTCCAAAGATCACCGCACCGAGGAGTAAAAGAAAAAGCCATCCCTTTTCTGGTTCTTTTATTTTTAATCCTTTTCGGAAAATTGTTAAAAAAATGAGGGTTATTGTTGGAATGGTATAACAAATTCCCAAGGAAAGTAAAAAATAAGTTGATATTAAACTACTCTTTGTTGCTATCCAATACATCTCTCCTCCTTTTTAATTTTTATTAAAAATTTATTATAAAGAAAAAAATTTTAAAATCAATAAGTGATTTAATTTCTATTACTTAAATATTGCTTAATTTTTTCAGCAATATTTTTGGGAATTCCGATTTTTAAAATATCTTCAATTTTAGCATTTTTTATTCCCTCAATACTGCCGAAGGTATTTAAAAGAAGAAGTTTTCTTTTTTTACCCACACCAGGAATTTCATCCAATATAGATTTCTTTATACTTTTTTTTCTTAAATTTTTATGGTAAGCAATCGCAAATCTGTGGGCTTCATCTCTTATTCTTTTTAATAGTTTTAAAGCTGGTGAATAAGCAGGTATGGAAACAATCTTTCCATCTTCAAAATATAAGGTGTCACTTTTTTTGGCAAAGGCTAAAATTGGAATGTCTTTATTAAATTCTTTATAAACTTTATTAGCAACTGCTAAATGCCCTTTACCACCATCGACTAATACTAAATCAGGTAAGGGTTTATTTTCTTCAATTAATCTTTTTAACCTTCTTTTTAAAACTTCTTCCATCATTCCGTAATCATCTTGACCACTTATTGTTTTTATTTTGAATTTTCTATATTCACTCTTTTTAGGTGTTATTCCTTCAAAAACCACAATTGAACCACAGGCATATTTACCAAAAAGATTGGAAATATCGACACCTTCAATTCTCATCGGTGTTTTTTCTAATGAAAGATAGTTACCCAGTTCAATGTTGGCTTTTGGTAAATGGGGAGTGGGCAATATCTCTAACAGTTTGATTTCAGCATTTTTCTGGGCGAGATTAAGAAGTCTTTTCTTTTTTCCTTTTTTGGGAATAGTGATTTTTATTTTAACATTCCTCTTTTTTTCAATAGTTTCAATAAAGGTTTGGACTTCCGGGACTTTCTTAGGTAAAATTATTTCGTTAGGAATGTCATAACTGTGAAGATAAACAGACGACAAAAGGGTTTCTAAGATTTCTTCTTCGGTATTAGTCAAGGGAAGATGGAAAGGGTATTCTTCTTTACTTATTAATTTTCCTTCTCTAATTTTTAAGATTATTGTCACTGCTAAATTTTTATTTTTAGCAACCCCAACTACATCCATTGATTTCTTGTCTTTTAAAATCACTTCGTGCCTTTTTCTTAATTCTTGTAAAGCAAAAAGTTGATTTCTTAAAATTGCTGCTTTTTCAAACTCTTCTTTTTGTGCTGCTTCCCACATTTTCTTTTCGATTTCTTTTATCAATTTCTCTGATTTTCCCATTAGAAATTCGATTACTTCATTTACCCTTTCTTGATAACTTTCTCTATTAACTTTATTTTGGCAAGGTCCTAAACAAAGATTTAAACGATAATTTAAACAAGGTTTTTCTGGAATAGTTAAGGGTAATTTTTTATTACAAGTTCTTATTTTGAAAATCTTTTTTACCAATCTTAATGCCTGCCTTAAATTTTTTGCCGAAGTATAGGGTCCGAATAAAATTGAGCCATCTTCTTTTAAATTTCTTGTTGGAAAAATTCTTGGATACTCTTCATTAACCGTAATTTTTAAATAGGGAAATTTTTTATCATCTTTCAAACGGATATTATATTTTGGCTTATTTATCTTTATAAGGTTATCTTCTAAGATTAAGGCATCGCTTTCCGAAGAAGTAACGATAATATCTAAATCAGCAATTTCTTTTATTAAATTTGCTCTTCTTACATCTGGTTGGGGTTGGAGATAATATTTTAATCTTTCTTTTAGATTTCTTGCCTTACCAATATAGATAATTTTTCCCTCTTGATTTTTGAAAAGATAAACACCAGGTGCTGCAGGTGCATTGTTTATTTTAGATTCTAAAGGGGTGTTGGTCATTAACCTTTGACAACCCCCAAAGGTCGCATTCTACATACTCTTTTTGATATACCTGCATTATGACAGACCTCTACTACTACATCTACATCCTTATAGGCATCCGGAACTTCTTCTCTTAGAACTTCTCTACTTGCTGCCATTACAATAATATTTTTTTGTCTTAATTCTTGGGCAATATCACGATTTTTTGTTTCCCGTAAAGCCCGTTCTCTTGACCAAACTCTTCCTGCTCCGTGACAGGTGGAACCAAAAGTTTCATAAAAAGCTTTTTCTGTACCGACAAGTAGATAAGAATTTGTCCCCATATCACCGGGAATAATTACTGGTTGACCAATTTTCTTATATTCCTCAGGAATTTGTGGATGGTTGGGTGGAAATGCTCTGGTGGCACCTTTTCGGTGGACACAAACTGTTTTCTTCTGGCCATTAATTATATGCTCTTCAAATTTGGCAATATTATGAGCAACATCGTAAATTAAATCCATTCCCAATTCTTCTACTGGTTTTTTTAATACTTGGCTGAAAGCTTCTCTTACCCAGTGAGTAATGCATTGACGATTCGCCCACGCATAATTGGCTGCACAAACCATCACACTATAATATTCTCTTCCTTCCGGTGATTCAATGGGTGCACAGGCAAGTTGTTGATCAGGTAATTTTATTCCATATTTCTGTACTGCCTTTCTTAAATTTCTTATCGCATCGTCACAAATCTGATAACCAAGTCCGCGGGAACCAGTATGAATCATAACAGTGATCATTCCTTTTTCTAGACCAAAAACTTTGGCACATTCTTCATCATAAATAGTTTCAATCACCTGGATTTCTAAAAAGTGATTACCGGCACCAAGGGTGCCAAGTTGGGGTGTGCCTCTTTCCAATGCTCTTTTGGATACTAAATCTGGTCTTGCTCCTTTCATTTGGCCGTTTTCTTCGGTAAATTTCAAATCTCTTTCGGTTCCAAATCCTTTTTCGTAAGCCCATCTCGCTCCTTTTTCTAAAACTTCCATAACTTCTTTTTCTGAGATTCTTATTTTACCCGTAGAACCTACACCAGAAGGAACATTGTGGAAAATACTTCTAACCAATTGTTCTAAAAGATTGGGTTTTAAGTCTTTGATTGTTAAATTCGTTTTTAATAATCTCACACCACAATTAATATCGTACCCCACACCACCTGGTGAAATAACGCCTTCTTTCAAATCAAAAGCCGCAACACCACCGATGGCAAAGCCGTAGCCCCAGTGAATATCCGGCATCGCTAAGGAATATTTTAATATTCCTGGTAAAGTAGCAACATTTGCCACTTGTTCTAAAGCCATTTCTTGTTTGATATGGGTTAAAAGTCTTTCGTCAGCGTAAACAATTCCGTCGACGCGCATTTCCGGTTTATAACTTTTTGGTACTTTGTAACGCCAATCGTCAATTTTTATTAAAGGACCTTTCCATCCATTCGACATACTTAACCTCCGATTATATAATTATAAAAGATAAAAAATTTTAGTCAATCATTATTGATGATTATGCTGAAAACTTATTGCCAGCTAGAGGATATAATATTGTCTTCTTAACTATTAACCGATAATACTTTGTTGATATTCCTTTTACTTGATTTTTAAAAAAATTTTTATATATTTCTCAAATGGGTTTTTATTTTGCTAATGCTAATTTAGAAGAAGCCGATATTTTAATTTTAGGCATTGGATATGACCGAACTTCTTCTTTTATTTCCGGTTCGCGCTTTGCTCCTAATTTAATCCGGGAAGGCGCAGAAAATATTGAGACTTATAGTCCATATCAACAGAGAGATTTAACGGAAATAAAAATTTGTGATTTGGGCAACTTTCTCTTTCAAAAGGAAAAACCGGAAGAGTTTATAAAAGAGGTAAAAGATGTAATAAAGAATTATTTGAAGAAAAAAAAGAAAATGGTAATTCTTGGCGGTGAGCACACAATCACTTATCCAATCGTGATGGCTTTTCAGGAATATTATAAAAATTTGGCAGTTATTATTTTTGATGGTCATTCCGATTTAAGAGAAGATTTTATGGGCGAAAAAATTTGTCATGCCACAGTGGCAAAAAGAATTTTAGAAGTCGTAGGAAAGGAAAATCTTTATCAATTTGGTATTCGTTCTCTAACTAAAGAATGTCTTAAGCAAAATCCCAATCTTTTTCTCTTAGAGGTCTCTAAACCGTTAAAGAAAATTATTTCTTTGTTGAAAAATAAAAAAATTTATTTATCCTTAGATTTAGATGTTTTGGATATGGGTATTTTACCAGCAGTCCAAACACCCGTTGCTGGTGGAATTAGTTTCTTAGAATTGGTTACTGCATTTAGGTTGTTGAAAAATTTAGAAATTGTGGGTGTTGATATCGTAGAATTTTCTCCCCTCTTTAATAATCCTTTAATTTATGCCTCCTTTTGTGCCGAAATTCTTCGGGAGGTACTGCTAATAATAAAATAAGATGTGTTGTCAAGTTTGTAATCTTTTTAATATTTGTAAGAATAAGAATGAAAGTTGCTGTGAAAAATGTAAATACTTTGATTCTTGTATGGCAATGACTAAAGAAGATAAGAGAGAGAAGATTATTTATAATAAAAAATTGAGAAAAAAAAGATAAAAGAAAGAGAGACGGAGTGGGATACTTGTTTTATTATCGAGGGTGGGAAGTGGAATAACAATTGAAAGAAAAAGTGGATGAAAAATATTTGGATTATAAGAATTGTCGAAGAGAAATAAAGAAAGATTTTTGATTTACTTATTTATTGACTTTAATTTCAAATTTTTTTATTATTGATTTAGATTTTTATTTAAAAGGAGTGAGAAAATGAAAAGGATAGTTATTTCTTTAATATTGTCTTTTGTAATTTTCTCTTGTGAGGAGAGAAAACCGGTAATAAAAATTGGTAATAAAAAGATTACTAAAGAGGAAATTCTAGCCCAATTACCTCAGGAAGTAAATTTAAATGAGCAAAACTTAATACCTATTTTGGAAAGAATTGTAAACAGTGAACTTATTTATCTTGCTGCTCAAGAAAAAGGATTAACTAAAGATAAAAATTTACAAATGAAACTTAGAGCCTTAGAAAGAGATTTTTTTGCTAATGCTTTGATTGAAGAAGAAGCAAAAAAGATTTTCGTTTCCCAAAAAGAAGTATTGGATTACTATACTCAACATAAAGAGGATTTTCTTTCAGAAATTAAGATCCGACGGATTGTTGTTTATGATGAAGATTTAGCTAATAGAATTTTTGAGGAATTAAAAGCCGGCCGAGATTTTGTCTCTTTGGCAAAAGAGTACTCGCAAGATCAACTTTTACCTGCTGGGGAAGAATCAAAATATTTTCCTCGGGGTTTTTTAACTGATCCAATTTTAGAAGAAGAGATTTTTTCATTAAAAGTTAATGAATTTACCTCTCCAATTAAATCTCAGGAAGGGTACCAGATTATTCAATTGGTAGATAAAAAGAAAGTAAAAAAAGATGTGTCTTTAACAGAGGTAGAAAATTATATTAAACAGATATTACAATACAAAAAGGGTTATGAAATGTTAAATAAAATGCTTTTAGACTTGAAAGAGAAATATAAGGTGAAGTATTATCCAGAAAACTTCTTTAAATGATCTGTTTTTTAATATTTTTCGCTTTTTCTTTTTATGACTGTATCATTGCCCAGGTAGATGAAGAAATTATTCTTTTTTCTGAATTTTGTAAAGAGTATCTTTTATTAAAAGAATTTACATCACCAGTAGCCGATACTTTCATTTTAAAAGATTCTTTACTTAATAGTTTGATTAATAGAAAAATTTTATTGAAAGAAGCAGAAAGAGAAACAATTATAATAAAGGAAAAAGAGTTGGAGAATCTTTGGCAAGAAAGAATAAAAAAAATAGAAGAAAGTTTTTTAACTAATGAAACAATATTAAGGAAGGCAAAGGATTTTCTAAAAAATAGTTTTTATCAAGAATTGCTTATTCAAAAATTATTGACTAAAAAAAATCGGTTGAATATTATTATCACCCCGTTAGAATTAAAAGAATTTTATGAGGAGATAAAAGATTCTTTAGCAAGAAAACCAGCAGTTTGTGAGATTGCCCACATTTTTATCCCTATTTTACCAAGTGAAGAAAAAGAAAAAAATTGTCAAAAAAAGATCAATGAGATATATGAAATTTTATTGCGCGGCGGTGATTTTGAAGAAGTCTGTAAAAGTTTTTCTGAGGATAAAAACACAAAAGATAAAGGCGGTTATCTGGGTGAATTCTTTATTGACAGTTTGCCGTCGGTATTTCGTGAAGCGATTCAAGGATTAAAAATAGGTGAATTTTCTTCTCCTTTTCGAAGTCAATATGGTTACCATATTATAAAAAAATTGGATGAAACAAAAAATAAAATAAAAATTGCCCATATTTTTGTTGAAGTATCACTAAGTAAAAAAGATACTCTTCAGACAAAAAATCTTCTTTTAAAAATCAGGGAAAAAGCACTCCGGGGCGAGGATTTTGGAAAATTAGCAAGAGAGTATTCCTATGATTTGGAAACCAAAGATAAAGGTGGTTATTTAGGTGAGTTTGTAGTGGATTTTCTTTTTTCGCCTTTTAAAGAAGTATGTGAAAAAATGGATAGCGGAGAGATTTCACCACCTATTTTGTCTCACGAGGGGTTTCATATAATAAAAATGTTAAAGAAAGAAAAGGAAAGAATTTTATCTTTTAGTGAGGTTCAAGAAGAGTTAAGAAATTTTCTCTATCAAAAAAAATTAAAAGAAATTATTGAGGAGTATTTGAAAGAAGTAAGAGAAGCCCATTTCATAAAAATAAATTTTAAATGCTAATACTTCTCTTTTCTCTTTTTTTCAGTGATCTTCCCGTTGATTCCTTTGCCCATTCTTTGTGGGGTGATAAAGAGATTCCTATCTTTTTATATTTTAAATTTAAAAATTTTCCGATAGAGTTAAAGATTGATTGGGGAGATGGGAAAACAGAAAGTTTGGAAGTAAAATGGATAATTTATGAAGCAGAGCACAAATACGAAAAATCGGGAAGATATGTAATAAGAGTAAAAATTGGTAAAGATTATTTTATCACAACTGATACCATAACTATTTTTGATGAACTTTTTATTGGTAGAATAGATTTAGAAGATATGGTTTACGGTAGTTGCGCAATTGACAAAGAAGATAATATTTATATTGGCGATATTAAAGGTAATTTTTATTCTTTTGATTTGTTAGGTCAAAAAAGATTTCAATTTTCCGCTGGCGGTAAAATTTATGGTTCTCCTTTAATTGTTGAGACGCTAATCTATTTCGGAGCCGATTCTTTTTTATACTGTTTAACTAAAAATGGAAGATTGATTTTCAAAAATAAATTATCTGGTGAAATCTATAATACTCCTACTTTTTTACCGCCAGATAAGATTGTGATTTCTTCTGACGACGGCAATTTTTATATTTTCACTCTTTTGGGTAAGAAGATAAAAGAAATAAAATTTTCTTCTGAGTTGAGTGATATTTCTGTGGATGAAAAAAATAATTTAATTTTCTCTTGTGGTTCTCAAATTTACTCTTTAAATTCTAAAGGAAAGATAAATTTCAAATTTAGTTCTTTAGAGGGCGACGAGTTTTTCCCTGCTCCCACAATCACCAATGATTATATCTTATGCGGCTGTGAAGATGGTTATTTATATTTTTTAAATAAGAAAACCGGAAAATTAATAAAAAGAGTTGCCAGTCCGGACGAAGATGCGATAAAAAGTGAAGCTATTATTGACGAAGAAGGGAAAATTTTTTTTGGAGACGATGGCGGTAAATTAAATTTTTATAAAGAAAAATTGGTCACCCTTTTTGAAGCCGAAGATGCGATTATAGCTTCTCCTTTAATTATTAAAAAAGATAATAAAAAAATAATTTTTATTTTAGATGAAATGGGTTATCTTTATGCCATTAACGAAAAGGGAAAGATATTATTTAGAATAGAGATTTGCGCCACTGATAAAGATTTGTATCAGGCACCTTCTTTTCTTTTTAGCAAAGAAAAGCTGATAGTACCATCGTGGGATGGGTATCTATATGCTTTTCGGATTGAAGGAGAAGTTGTTAAAAGTGAATGGTTTACTTATCGGGCTAATTTCTGGCGTAGTGGTAAAATAAATAAAAAGTAACAATGATTTTTCTATCTTTGCTTTTTTTTTCTTACTTTTCTCAAGCGGATATTTATGGTGAATTTATTTTAACCAACGAAATCGGCGTTTTTATTCCACCTAAATTCTCCTTTTCCTCGCTTTTACAAAGAAAAAAAAGATTGCTTTTTTTAGAAAATTGTAATAAGATTCTTCTATATTCTGAAGGGGTTTTTAAACCGTTAATTTTTGATGCTCAAGGTAACTACTTAGGTTATTTGGAAACTTCTTTTTATTATGCTAAAAAGGTCAAATATCAAAAGAAAGAGATGATTGTAATTCCGCAGGGTAATGTTTTGGGATTTTATACTTTAAAGAATAAAGGTCTTAATCTTTATCGAAAATTATTATTAAATGAGTATATTGAAGATTTTAACTTTTTAATCAGCAGAGATTCATTTTTCATTGTTTTGAGTTGCAGTGATGAAAAGGAAAATAAAATAAAAATTTATAACCAAAACTTTAAATTAATCACAGAAAAATCATTAATTGGAAAATTTTTGATTGAACCTCTTTTTGATACTCTTATTTTGGGAATAGAAAAAAGTTTTAAAAAATTGGTTTTGTTAAATAAAAACTTACAACTACTCTGGGAGTTTCAATTAAAGGATTTGGTATTAAATGATTATGCTGTTTGGGAAAGTTTATTAATTATGGTTGGTAGTGATACAAATCAAGAGCAGGGAGCCCTTTATTTTTTGTCTCTCAAAAAGGGTAAAATTATCGACACCTTTCCTTTCGGTTTTTTTTATCCTTTTGGTTTTAGCAGCGTGAAAACTGCCGATATCGATAATGACACGGAAAAAGAAATTATTTTAAGTGCGTCCGGTAAAAAAGGAGAGATAATTATTTTTAAAAGAGTAAAAGATAAACTGATAGTAAAGAAAAAAAGAGTTTTTCAACCTCTTAACCCTTGGATAAATAATGTGAATGTTTTAATTTTAGAAGTAGACGATTTTATTTATGATAAAAACAGAAATAAAGAGCTAATTTTATTAGTTACTTATGAAGAAAAAACAAACTCTTCTTTGCCTAATAATTTTAATAGTGGTCAGATTATATTAGTAGATAATAAATTAAAAGATATCGCTGATTTAGATTTAAATTTTCCTCTTTCTGATTTTTTAATTATTGATAAAAAAAGTAAAAAAGAAACTCTTTTAGTTTTACTTACTGAAAAATTGAAATTTTATGAATAATCTTTTTCTTTTTCTTTCTTTTGTTATCAATCTTTCGCCCTTTTTCGCTTTTTTAAAATGGGAGAAGAAAAAAAGAATTAATGAACAAGAAATCAAAAAAAAATTAATAACTCAACTTGTCTCCCAAAAGGACTGGAAGATTTTTTCCAAAATGGAAGATATTGTTTATCAAAAAGATGGTGAGGATTTTCTTTATGGATTCATAAAAAATAAAGTTTATCAAATTAAAAAAAAGAAAGTAGTCAATTTATATTTTCCTATTAAAAAATTAGGATTGTTAAAAGAGAAAAAAGGGATTTATCCGCTTTTAATTGGTGAAAAAGAATTAGTTTTACTAAATCAAAATTTAGATATTCTTTATTACAAAGAATTTGGTGAGAAAATTGAAAAATATATTTTGGAAGACCGAAATTTCGACGGAGAAGATGAACTTTATTTGCTTTTTAAAGATAGAATTTTTTATTTTTCCTCAGAAAAAGAAGAAGTGTGGGAATTGGATAATAATTGGCTCACTTCTAATTGGTTGGTTAGCGATGGAAATTCGTTGTTTTTACTTTTCCCTGATTCAATTATTATTTTAAATAAGAAATTAGAAACAAAAAAAATCTACCCTAAAAAAAATGAAAAATTTATTTTACTTATTTTAAAAAAAGATGGCTTAGGAATTTTAAGTAAGATAAAAAATCGTTCAATCATTGCGTATGATAAAAATAAAAAAATAGAAATTTTTGGTAATTTTAACAAGATAGAAGGTAAAATTTTTAAAGATGGTGTTTTAATTAAGGCCGATGATAATCTTTTTTTTATTAATCATTCTTTTTCTTATTGGGAAAATATAAGTGAGTATTATGGAATAAAAGAAATTAAGGATTATAAAATTTTTGACTTAAATGGCGATGGAAGAGAAGACTTGATTGTGGGCGACGGTAATTATCTCTTTTATTTTCTAAATAACTCACTAATGTTAGAAGAAAGCCAAAGAAGTTATTATCAAAAATTGACTAACCGAATAAAAATGGGAAATTTATACGATTATCAAGATTTACTAATAACTCTTCTAAACATTAGTGCCCAATTAGGGTTACCTTTTTTAGAAATTGAAAAAAAGATTGAAAAAGCAGTAAAAAAATATTACGTAGCTAAAATCCAACAGCAATTACTTTTGAGTAGTTTTTTATCAGTATTTTTTGTTCTTCTTTTTGTTATTGTAGTAAGGCCGTTTTTTCTTAAAATTAGAAGTAAAAAATGGCGATTAGAAAACCGTTCTTTGTCTCAAATAATTAAAATTGCTGAAGATCTGATTGCTTTGAACCATAATTACCTAATGAAAGGTAATCTTTTAGGAGGGCAGTTTCACATAAAGAAAATTAGTGAGGAGTTTAAATTAGTTGAAGAAGAAATTTTATATTTGAAAGAGACCTTGGAGCCGAAATTTTTCTTAGAGAATTATTTAGCCCTTTTGAAAAAATTACTTAATAATAAAAATGTCTCTGATTTGATTATTCTTCTAAAGGAAATAAATAAAAGTTTAGATAAAAAAATGGCGTTTCAAAGAATTAATCCTTTTGAGCTAGAAGATTACCTCTCAAAGGAAGGATACTACCTGTTGCAAATATGCGATCCCTTTGGTGACGAAGATAATTATAAAATTTTCTTAGATAAAAAAATAGAAAATTTTCTAACCCATCTGCTTGTTGACCATTTAAAATATGCTAAAAAATGGGCAACAGTTGTTTTAGAAAAGCGAATAATTACTGAGTGGCAAAAGAAAATTGTTGTATATTTTTATTCTGATGCGGAAACAGAAGTTTCTTTAGAAAAAGGTCATTTAGCTGAAGAGGTGAGAGAAATAAAAGAAAATTATTTTGATTACTTGAATATTACTAAGGGTTCTCAACCGCGAGTAAAGCTGATTATTGTTTTATCCGATTTAATTGGTGTTATTGAAGGAATAATTAAAAAGATTAAAATTTAAGATAATGAGAAAACCTTTAATTTTGGTGGTGGATGACTTAGAAGAGGCTTTTTTTGGATTGATAAATTTTATTAAAGAGAAGGAGGAAAAAATTTATCAGATTTTTGAATTTCTTTACTTCCAAGATTATTTTCAACTAAAGGAGTGGTACTTAAAAAATCGGGGAGAATTTGTTTCTTTAATTATTCAAGATGTCGATTATAGTCATTTGAAAGAAAAAAACCGACTTTTAAAAAAAGAAAATTGTGGGTTTATTCACTCCGAGTTTTTCGATGAGATAGCTTTACAAGGTTTTCTTATTTATTTAAAAATTCGTGAAGAATTGGATAGAATCGTGCCGGTTCTTTTTGTTTCTTTACGAGTCGGTCTTGATTACACTAAAGAATTTGCTCAATTTTTGGTGTATCCTGGTTATGGAAAATGTTCGTTTGTGCCTACGGAAGTAACCGGAAAAGAATATTATCCTACAATTGTCAAAAATATAGAAAATATGGCTTTGCTGCCGGTAGATAAAGAAAAAAAAGAAACATGGAAAAAATATCATAAAATGGTTATTGGGAATTCAAGAAGTATGGCTCATTTGGTAAAAGAGATTGAAAGAATTGCGATAAGTGATGCCACTTGTGTTTTGCTCGGTTCCAGCGGTGTGGGAAAAGAGTTAGTTGCCAATGCTTTACACCGGTTAAGTTATCGTTACGATCCGGAGGTGCCTCATAAGAGAGCACCTTTAACAGTAAACATTCACGCGTTAGATTTTAACTTAATTGAAGATGAACTTTTTGGTCACGAAAAAGGAGCTTTTACTGGCGCAATAAGTATGCGGGAGGGAATATTTGAAGCCGCCAATAATTCCACAATTTTTTTAGATGAAATTGGTGAATTACCTAATGAAATCCAGATAAAATTATTGAGGGCTTTAGAATATAAAAAGATAAAAAGAATTGGTGCTTCTTACGAAATTGAAGTAGATGTAAGAATTATTGCTGCTACTAATCGCACCATAGAAGAATTAAGAGCAAGATTGCGTCCTGATTTTTATTCCCGCCTTATCCAACACTGTATTTTTGTTCCTTCTTTAAAAGAAAGATATCAAAATGAAAATGTGGAAGTGATCGAAAAAGATGTAAAAGAACTTTCGGAATTTTTTATTGACGAAATGAATCAAAAAGAAAATCGAAATATTAGTATTTCACCAATTGCTTTAAAGTTTTTAACAAAACTGGTTTATGAATATGTGAACAACCAAAATGATATTTTTGAAAGTAATATTCGTACCTTTCGAAATATTGTGGAAAGGGCTTATGAACGAGCAATAAGCGACGGAGTTTCTCAAATTGATTTAGGCCATATAATTTCCACTATTGGTATGATGAGATTTTTACAAACAAAAAAAGAGGAAGGAAAAGAAGAGGTATCGTTAGAAAAAATTTTGGGTACGCTCAATCTTTCCGAAATTGAAAAAAGGGCAATAAAAGAAGCATTAAGGAAAAGCGACGGCAATATCTCGCAAGCAGCCCGTTTGTTAGGTATCCATCGGGATACTTTAAGAAGAAAAATTCAGGAATATAGTCTTTAAGATTGATTAATTTTTAAAAATTGTTAAACTAATTTATGATTAAAGATTGGCGAAAGAGAATCATTAAAGCGGAAGAAGCAATAAAAGCAATAAAATCTGGTAATAGAGTTTTTGTGGGCTCAGCCTGTGCTACTCCTCAAAGTTTGGTTCGCGCTTTAGCTCAATTGCCTGCCGAGGATGTGGAAATTGTTCACATTTTAACTTTAGGAGTGGCTCCTTATGCTCAAGAAGAGTTAACCCAAAGATTTCGTGCAAATGCCTTTTTTATTAGTACTAATGTTCGAAAGGCAGTTTGGGAAGGGAAAGCAGATTATACACCAATATTTCTTTCGGAAATACCTAAACTTTTTAAAACTGGTAGAATTCCAATTGATGTTGCCCTTTTTCAAGTATCTTTACCTGATGAACACGGTTACTGTAGTTTTGGTATTTCGGTAGATATTACTAAGCCGGCAGCAGAATCGGCTAAAATTAGAATTGCTGAGATTAATCCCAATATGCCTCGAACTTTTGGTAATTCTTTTATTCATATTGATGATATTGATTATATCGTTTATTCCGAAGAGCCGATAATTGAATATACTGTTTCCGCACCGCCAGAAATAGTGAGAAGAATTGCTAAAAATGTCGCTGATTTAATCGAAGATGGTTCCACAATTCAAGTTGGTTACGGTGGGGTTCCTAATGCTATTTTAGAGTTCCTTAAAGATAAAAAAGATTTGGGTGTTCATACGGAAGTCTTTTCTGATAGTCTGATTGAATTGATTGAAACCAAAGTAATTACTAACGCTCGTAAAACTCTCCATCCGGGGAAAGTAATTGCTTCCTTTGCGATGGGAACAAAAAAACTTTATAATTATTTAAATAACAATCCTTTCTTTGAATTTTATCCAGTAGATTATACTAATGATCCATTTATTATTGCTCAAAATGAAAAGATGGTAGCAATAAATTCCGCCTTGGAAGTAGATTTAACTGGTCAAGTTTGCGCTGATTCAATCGGTCATCGGTTTTATTCGGGATTTGGTGGTCAACTTGATTTTATTAGAGGTGCGGCAAGAGCGAAAGATGGAAAGCCAATTATTGTGCTGCCTTCTACTCGAGAAGGCGGAACAAAATCGAGGATAGTTCCTTTTTTATCAGAGGGTGCGGGTGTTGTGACTACCCGAGCGGATGTCCATTACATAGTAACTGAATGGGGGGTAGCCTATCTTCACGGGAAAAGTATCAGAGAAAGAGCATTGGCTCTGATTTCCATTGCTCATCCTAAATTTAGAAGTGAATTATTAAAAAAGGCAAAAGAACTAAACTATGTTTATCCTGACCAACCGGAAATACCATTAACTCAAGCTCGCTATCCCGAAGAATTAGAAAGTTGGGGAGAGACCAAAACGGGTTTAAAGATTTTCTTCCGACCAATAAAGCCAACTGATGAGCCATTGATGCGCGAACTCTTTTATTCTTTTTCTAAAGAGACAATTTATTATCGCTTTTTCTCTTATCTTACGGCAATGCCTCACGAAAAACTTCAGAAGTTTGTAAATGTTGATTATGAAAAAGAACTGGCTATTTTGGCGGTTCAAAAGAAAGCCGGCGAAGAGAAGATATTAGGTGTGGCTCGCTATATCGTAGATACCGCAACCGGTTTTGCTGAATTTGCTATTGTGGTGGCTGACAAATGGCAAAATCAAGGAATAGGAACCGCTTTGTTTGAGTATATGATTCGGATTGCTAAAATGAAGGGAATAAAAGGTTTTGTTGGGTATGTATTAGATACTAATGTCCGAGCCTATCGATTGTTTTATAAAATGGGTTATCCAGTAAAAGCCAAGTGGGAAGAAGGGGTGTATACCTTAATAATGGAATTTAGCGAGAAGAAATAGAAAGATGAGAGAAAATTTAAGATATATTTTTAATCCTCGGTCAATTGCGGTAATCGGTGCCTCTACAACACCGGGAAGTGCTGGACAAGTTACTTTTGCCAATATTCTATTAAATGGTTATCAGGGAGTAGTTTATCCGGTTAATATAAAGGCAAATAGTGTAATGGGAGTAAAAGCCTATTTTTCTATTTTAGATATCCCTGATGAGATTGATTTGGCAATTATTATTGTTCCGGCAATCTTTGTTCCCGAAGTAATTGAAGAATGTGGGCAAAAAAAAGTAAAAGGGATAGTAGTGATAAGTGCCGGCTTTAAAGAGATTGGTGAAAGAGGGGCAATTTTAGAAAAAAGAATAAAAGAATTAGTAAAGAAATATGATATCTCTTTAATTGGTCCCAATTGTGTAGGAATTATTAATACCGATCCAAAAATAAGATTAAATGCTACCTTCGGTCGGGTAATGCCCAAGGAAGGAAATATTGCTTTTATTACTCAGAGTGGCGCTGTTGGTCTGGCAGCATTAGAATATGCTCAAGCAGAAGGTATTGGTCTTTCTAAATTTATTTCTGTTGGCAATAAGGCGGATTTGAACGAAAATGATTTATTGGAATATTTAATGGAAGATGAGCAGACAAAGGTTATTCTTTTATATTTAGAGGATTTAGTGAAACCTTTAAAATTCTTAGAAATTGCCCGCCGAGTAACAGAACAGGCAAAAAAACCAATATTGGCGATAAAATCCGGAAGAACACCGGAAGGAGCAAAAGCAGCAGCAACTCATACCGGTGCATTGGCCGGCTCAGATGAAGCCTATGATGCTTTTTTCCGTCAATGTGGTATTATCCGTGTTGAGACAGTTAATGAACTTTTTGATTACGGCAAGGCTTTTGCCGGACAACCTTTACCAAAAGGTCGAAAAGTAGCAATACTCACCAATGCCGGTGGAATGGGAATTATGGCCACTGATGCTAGTATTCGCAACGGATTAAAATTAGCTTCTTTTTCTGAAAAGACCAAAGAAAGATTAAAAGCAATTTTACCGCCAACGGCAAGCATCGGCAATCCGGTAGATGTAATTGGTGATTCTGATGAAAAGAGATATTCGGAAGCATTAAAAATTATCTTAGAAGAAGAGGAAGTGGATGCGATAATCACTATTTGGACACCTACCCAAATAGTGGAAACAACGGTCGTTGCTAACAAAGTTGTAGAAATGGCTGAAAAATATTCAAAACCAATAATGGGTTGTCTACTTTCTTTACAAAATGCTTCAGAAGTGATAAGAATTCTTGGACAGGCAAAAATACCCTATTATCCAATTCCGGAAACAGCAGCCAAGGCATTAAGTTTAATGAGTTATTTTAATGAATGGATTCATAAAAAGATTACACCGGTAAAAGTATTTGAAGATGTGGATAAAGATAAGATTTTTTCCATTTTAGAAAAAGTAAAACAAAGAAATCCACCGGTGATTTTAGAACCGGAAGGATATGAAATACTTTCGGCTTACAAAATTCCAACATTGCCATTTGTTTTAGTAAAAAACGAAGAAGAAGCAATAAAAAAGGCAAAGGAGATAGGATATCCCTGTGTTTTAAAGATTGTCTCGCCGGATATTCTCCATAAAACCGATGTCGGTGGTGTGATGTTAGATATTGAAAATGAAGAAGAGTTAAGAATTAAATTCCAAGAACTTTTAAATAATGTAAAAAGTAAGAAACCCGATGCCCAAATTGAAGGTGTGTTAATCCAACCAATGGTTTCTTCGGGAATTGAAACAATTATTGGTATCAAGCGAGACCCCCAATTTGGTCCTTTAATTATGTTTGGAATCGGTGGAATTTATGTAGAAGTATTTCGGGATGTCTCTTTCCGAGTTTGTCCAATTAGAGAGTCTTCTGCTTGGCGGATGGTCCAAGAGATTAAAGGCTATAAACTTCTTCAAGGTTTTCGTGGCAAGCCACCAGCCGATATTGAAAAGATTGTTGAAACCCTCCAGAGAATGTCTCAATTAGTAATAGATTTTCCTTGTTTTTTAGAAATAGATATAAACCCTTTTTTAGTGTTTGAAAAAGGTAAAGGTGCCTGCGCTCTTGACGCCCGATTTCTTATTAAAAATTCTGCTCTCTAAATTCCAGAAATCAGTATAGGATACTGTCATAGGGTTATCCCTATATCCATATAAGTCTTTGATTTATAAGAACTTATAAGTATATACCCCCTCCCCCTATCCTTTTTAAACTATTAAAAAGAAATTATTGATTTCTAAATATTTATTATTATATTATTTTTATGATAATCTTGATACTTATTTTATCGCTTATTAATTTAGAATATGAAGAGTCTTCTAACGGTTTAATTCCACCAACATTAGAAATAGGTAGATTAGAAGTGGAGATGGTTGACATTAATTGTGATGGTAATTTAGATTTAATTTCCATTGGTGACCATGGTTCTCCTTATGTCAATACTGATCAACACGGCATTATGGTTTGGTTTGGCGATGGTCGAGGAAATTGGCAGGTTTATATGAATGGTGATTTTGGTTACGGAGGGATTGCTTATGGTGATGTGAATAATGATGGTTTTTTAGATGTTGGCTATGGGATGCATCACAATTATTCAAGGAATGATTTTGGTGACCAGTTATTAGAGGTGGCTTTGGGAGATGGAACAGGCAGAAATTGGATTCCTTGGGATGATAGTTTAGCAACCCATGGTCAAGATTGGGGAATGTTTTGTGTTGATTTTGCTGATGTTAATAATGATGGGCTTTTAGATATTGGTGCTAATGCCTTTGGTTATGATGATGGAATTCATATTTATCTAAATTTAGGTAATGGAATTTGGCGAAGGAGTTTTGGTTTTATTGGTGGTTATTCGGGTCATGGTTTTGTTTTTGGCGACATTAATAAAGATGGTAATATAGATTTTGCGGTTGCTCATCAATATGGTAGTGTTTATTTTGGTGATGGAACTGGTAATTTTATTTTAGCCCATCGGAATTTGCCGCCGGTAGGTGCTCGTGGTTATTATAATGTTGCTTTAAATGATGTGGATAATGACGGTGGTATGGATTTAGGATTTATTAATCCGCAAGGTGGTATTGAAGTTTGGATTTTCAACGAAGAAGGAGATAGTTGGGAGAATTTTTCCGGTAATTTACCTTCTACCGGTTCTTATGAAAGGATACAACTATTTGATATGAATCTTGATGGTTTTATTGATGTTATTGCCCAAGGTAATGGTGTTTTGAAGATTTATTTAGGTAATGGTAGGGGTGATTGGCAAGAAGTAGTAACAATCAATACTCCTACTCCGGGAACTGGTAGAGAATTAAAAGTTGGTGGTGATTGTGACCATAATGGCTATCCGGATATTATTTTAGTAGCAAGTGAAGGTTCTCCTAATGACCGAAATCGGGCAAGATTTTTTAAAGAGACTTCTGTCCCACAAAGGGTAAATATTTATCCTGTTTTTCCTCGTGGTTACGAAAGATTTCAACCAAATTCAGTAAATTTTATTAGATGGTTATCGGCTATTCCTAATCATCCGGAAACTCCTTCTTACATAAGAATTCAATTTTCCAGCAACGGTCCTAATGGTCCCTTTATTACAATCATTGATTCTTTTCCCAATACTGGATTTTTCCAATGGCAGATACCTAATGTGATTAGTAACGATTGCTATTTAAAACTAACTATCTTTACACCTTTTGATACTGTTTCGGTTTTAAATCCTCATCCTTTTGCGATAGGTATAGTGAGTGCTTTAAAGAATAAGGAAAACATTAAAAATAAAAATTTGAAGATAGATAAAATTTTTGATTTAACCGGTAGAGAAATTAGAAAGAGAGAATTTAAAAAAGGTATTTATTTTATTAAAAAGGATACCAAAATCAAAAAATTAGTAATTTACTAAATAACTTTTTATTTATTTAAACTATATTATATATAATTTTATCCCCATTGAAAAAATAAGTAAAGGAATTTATTATAATAGGAAGGGTATAATAGGGGGTAGGACTTAGGTGCTGATACGTTATAAAATTTATTAAAGTGATAAATATAGGGTTTAAATAGATTATTGTTATAGGGTTAGATAAAGATAATAATATAGCGTTTAAAAAAGTGATTAAAATAGCATTATATAAAGGCTATTATGTAGAGTCTATTAGAGAAAGCAGGGATGGGTTAGTAGAATGCTCTACTAATTTAGAAATCTCAAAAATAGTTAATTAATAACAAGAGGAAGGTTGTAATTATACCTTTGGATATAACTTTTATATCTTGATAATCATATCTTAACACATTTACTATATATTCTTGACTTTTATTTAACTTTGATTATAATTCTTAAAAGGGTCGTTAGCTCAGGCTGGTAGAGCACCTGATTTTTAATCAGGTGGCCGCAGGTTCGAGTCCTGCACGACCCATTTTTATTTCCTTTTCTTATGTCTAAAATTCTTTTAATTAATTGGCGATGTCCAAAAAATCCTCTTGCTGGTGGAGCAGAAATTTATGCCTATGAGATTTTTAGAAGAATAAAAGAGCATGAAATAACTTATTTAGCCGAAAGATTTCCGGAAAGCAAAGAAGAGGAAGAGATAGAAGGAATAAGAATTATCCGAATGGGTAATAAATGGACTTTTAATTTTTCTGTTTATAGAAATATTAATGAGATAGTTGATAAATATAACTTTGATTTGGTGATTGATGATTTGAATAAAATCCCTTTTTATTCACCTTATTTTCTAAAAAAGAAAATACCGGTTTTGGCTTTGGTAATGCATCTTTTTCGTAAGGCGATATTTTCGGAAACAAATATTTTCTTTGGTTCTTATGTGTATCTTACAGAATCTTTAATACCTTTAGTTTATAAGAATAACTATTTTGCTTGCTTATCCCAAAGCACAAAAGAGGATTTATTGAGACTCTTTAAGAATAATAAAGAGATAGAAGAGAAAATTTATGTTATTCCGCCAGGCATTGATTTGGATAGATATAAACCGGATTTTTCTAAAAAAAGAGAAAGAATTATTTGTCATGTTGGTCGGCTAAAAAAATATAAATCTATCCATCATCTTATTTATGCGGTTAAGATATTGAAAGAAAGAAATATTAATAATTTTAAAGTTTTAATTGTTGGTGAGGGAGATGATAAAGAAAGGTTAATGAAATTGGTTAAAAAATTGAATCTAACAGATATTATTGAGTTTACTGGTTATGTATCTGAAGAAGAAAAGATTGATATCTATCAACGTTCATTATTTCTGGTTGAGAATTCAATAAAAGAAGGTTGGGGGCTTATTGTGATGGAAGCAAATGCCTGTGGGACACCGGTAATCTCAGCGATGGCACCTGGTTTAAAAGAGACGGTAATTGATGGTGAGACCGGTTTTTTCTATCCCTATGGTGATGTTGATACTTTGGCAGAAAAAATGAAGATTTTATTAATAAACGATAATTTAAGGGAAGAGATGGGCAAAAAAGCAATAGATTGGGCAAAAAATTTTACTTGGGAGAAATCAGCCA
>JBDRVE010000015.1:23412-35358 GCA_039801725.1 candidate division WOR-3 bacterium
TATCCCTATGGTGATGTTGATACTTTGGCAGAAAAAATGAAGATTTTATTAATAAACGATAATTTAAGGGAAGAGATGGGCAAAAAAGCAATAGATTGGGCAAAAAATTTTACTTGGGAGAAATCAGCTAATTTAATGAAAGAGTTGATTGAAAAGGTATTAAGATATGAATCCAGCAATTGAAGTAATTGGCGTAACAAAAAAGTTTAGAAGAAGGACATCTTTATTTCGCTATCTTTTAAAAAAAGAGAGAAAAGAAAAGGTTGCTTTAGATAACGTTTCTTTAACTATCTATGAAGGTGAATTGTTTGGTCTTCTTGGACCTAACGGTGCCGGAAAGACAACCTTGGTAAGATGTATCGCTACTCTCTTGATTCCTGACAAAGGGGAGATAAAAATCTTTGGAAAAGATATTTCTAAAAATCCGAATTTTGCCCGCGAGAATATTGGTTTATTAACCAGTGGCGAAAGAACTTTATATTGGAAATTATCAGCCATTGATAATCTTCGTTTCTTTGCTGCCTTATACGGACTTTCGGGAAAAGAAAGGGATAAAAGAATTGACTATCTCTTAGAACTTTTAGGATTGAAAGATGTTGCTGATGAACGGGTAGAAAAATACTCTTCGGGAATGAAGCAAAAATTGTCTTTAGCGAGGGCATTATTACACGACCCAAAAATCTTACTTTTAGATGAGCCAACCTTAGGATTAGACCCAGCCTTTGCTCGGTTTATAAGAAATTTTATCAAAGAGGAATTAGTAAAAAAAGGGAAAAAGACAATATTATTAACTACCCATTATATGGATGAAGCCGATGAACTTTGTGGTCGAATTGCCTTTATTCATAATGGAAAGATTATTGATGTAAAAACACCAGAAGAATTTAAAGAATCAATTCCACATAAAGATATCTTAGAGATAAGATTTTTAGGATTTATTGAAAAAGAAGATTTCCAAAAAATTTCTGGTATTGAGAATTTTACTATGTTTAGTGAAAATGGTATTTGGACAGCCAAGTTTATTTGTAAGGATACGGAAGCAATATTGAATGATGTCTTATCAATATTGAATAATAAAAAGTGTAAAATTCTGTCGGTTGTAAATTTAGAGCCAACCTTAGAGGATGTCTTTATTTATCATACCGGAAAATCTTTAAAAGAAGATACTCGTGAAGAATTCTCTTGATTTTAGCAACTCTTTGATTAAAATTTAACTATGAGAAAAATTATTTATTTTGTACTTCTTCTTGTAGGTATTGTTTTGGGCATTTTGATTGGCTTTACTTATCAAAATTTTTTTTCCAAGCAAAATTCTTTAAATTTGTCAAAAGAAAGATTGATTTTAGTTTCTCAATTAGAAGAGAAAATCTCTAATCAAAGGGTGAATGCAATTGTTTTGAGTGCTAATAAAGTAAGTCCCGCAGTTGTTTCCATTGCCGTTACCCAGACAAGAATTGTTACTTATTCGCCCTTCTCTTCTCCTTTTTTTGATGATTTCTGGCGAGATTTTTTTAGAGATTTCTTACCACAAAGAAGATATAAACAAGAGATAAAAGGCTTAGGAAGTGGTGTAATTATTGACCCAAATGGATATATTGTGACTAATGCCCACGTGGTAGAGATGGCAACAGAAATTAAAGTTTCTTTACCAGATGGTCGTTCCTTTGATGCCGAGATTATTGATATTGATAGCGAAGAGGATTTGGCGTTATTGAAAATAAACGGCAAGAATTTACCTTATGCTCAATTAGGAAATTCTGATGATTTACTAATTGGTGAATGGGTTATTGCCTTAGGTAATCCTTTTGGATTTTTGATTGAAGATACCAGACCAACGGTAACTGTTGGTGTTATTTCCGCAGTCAATAGAGAGGTTAGAGCAGCTCAAACCGGTCGGGAATATAAAAATATGATTCAAACCGATGCGGCAATTAATCCGGGAAATTCTGGTGGACCTTTAGTAAATGTCTTAGGAGAGGTGATTGGTATAAATACTTTTATTCTCTCCCATGCTGGTGGTAGTGAAGGTGTTGGTTTTGCTATTCCAATTAACCGAGTTAAAGAGTTTATTGAACGGGCAAAAAAACAAGTAAAAGAAAAGAGGGAGATAATAAAAGTTAAGATTGAGAAATGGGGAATAGAAGTTAGTGATATTGATAATTATCTTAAAAAGAAATATTCCTTACAAACAAATTATGGAGCAGTTATTTTAAATGTAAAAGAGAATAGTTTTGCCGAAGCATTGGGTTTAGATGTTGGTGATGCGATTTTAAGTTTTCAAGATGAAAAGGTTACTAGTGCCAGTGATTTGAAAAATAAAATAGATAATTTTAAAGGCAATAGTATAAAATTGATTATTGAAAGAAGAGGAGAAAAGATAAGAATTTACTATCGGTTCTAAAAGATGATTGAGAGATACTTAACAAAAGAGATGGCAGAATTATGGAAAGAGGAGAAACGTTTTGAATACTGGTTTTTAGTAGAAAAAACTGTTGCCGAAGTCCAAGGAGAGATGGGCATAATACCAAAAGAGTGTGCCGAAGAGATAAAGAAGGCAAGTTTTTCGCTATCAGAGATAAAAGAATTAGAAAAAGAAACCGGTCACGATGTTATTGCTTTCTTGAAATCTATTGAAAATCATCTATCGGATGAAAAAGCAAAAAGTTATTTACATTATGGGCTAACTTCTTATGATATTGTTGATACTGCTTGGGCATTACAACTAAGGGATGGGATAGAGATAATTATTAACTCTTTAAAAAAACTCAAAGAGATAATTAAAAATCTGGCATTAAAATATGAAAATTTAGTAATGATGGGCAGAACCCATGGAATTTTTGCTGAGCCAATTACTTTCGGTTTAAAATTACTTTCTTTCTATTGTGAAATAGATAGAAATATCGTGAGATTAGAAAGGGCAAAAGAAGAGATCTCTTACGGGAAAATATCTGGAGCGGTAGGTACCTATTCTACTTTAAATCCAGAAATAGAAAAAGAGGTATTGAAAAGATTAAATCTAAAAGTTGAACCAGTTTCTACCCAGATTGTGCCGCGGGATAGATACGCTTACTTAATTACTATCTGTGCGATTATTGCCTCCTCTTTTGAAAGGATTGCGACGGAAATTAGAAATTTACAGAGAAGCGAGATTGATGAAGTAAGGGAACCTTTCTTAGAAAAGCAAAAGGGTTCTTCAGCAATGCCTCATAAAAGAAATCCAATTTTGTGCGAAAGAATAGTGAGTTTAGCAAGATATGTTAGAAGTTTAATTTTTCCCACCTTAGAAAATATCTCTTTGTGGCACGAACGGGATTTAACTAATTCAGCAAACGAGAGATTAGTCTTTCCTCATACTTTGATTCTCTTACATTATATTAGTGAAAGAATGATATTTATTTTTAATAATCTAAAAGTGAATGAAGATAAGATAAAAGAAAATATTGGGAAGGCAAAAGAGTTATATTACTCTTCTCTTCTTTTAATCTTATTAATGAAAAAAGGGTTAAAAAGAAGTTTCGCTTATGATTTGGTGCAAAAACTTTCTTTTTTGGCGATGGAAGAGAATAAGAGTTTTTTAGAGATAGTAAAAAAAGATGAAGAGATTAAAAAATATTTAAGCGAAGAAGAATTAAACCAGTTTTTAGATTTAAAATATCTATTAAGAAATGTAAAAGAAATATTTAAAAGGGTTTTAAAGGAGGAAGTATGATTGATTTTTCTTTTACTGAAGAACAGTTAATGATTCAAAAAATAGCAAGAGAGTTTGCCCAAAAAGAGATTGCACCAAGAATTCGGGATTTAGACCGTGCCCAGACTTTTGATAGAAGTATTCTAAAAAAAATGGCTGAATTAGGACTTTTGGGTTTAACCATTCCGGAAGAGTATGGTGGCGTTTATTGCGATTATATCACCTTGGGTCTGGTTTGTGAAGAATTGGAATATGTTGATACTTCTTTAAGGGTAATTCTTTCAGTTCATATTGGATTAAATAGTTTAACATTACTTACTTGGGGTAATGAAGAGCAGAAGAAAAAATATTTAATTCCGCAGGCGAGGGGAGAAAAGATTGCTACTTTTGGGTTAACTGAACCTAATGCTGGTAGCGATGCGGTAGCAATTGAAACAAGAGCAGAAAAGAAAGGTGATTATTATATTTTGAATGGTGAAAAGATGTGGATCAGTTTAGCCGATGTGGCTGATCATTTTATTATCTTTGCCTGGACCGATTTGGAAAAGAAAAAGAAAAGAGACCATTCGGGAATTAGTGCCTTTATTGTAGAAAGAGGAATGAAAGGTTTAGAGACAGCAACAATTCATAATAAGTTAGGAATTAGAGCTGGGAATACTGGTTCTATTTCTCTTACCGATGTAGAAGTTCCTAAAGAAAATCTATTAGGTGAAGAAGGGGAGGGTTTCAAGATTGCGATGTTTGCTATTGACCAGGGAAGATATACTGTTGCTGCTGGTGCCACGGGATTAATTAGGGCTTGTTTAGATTGGTCGGTAAAATATGCGAATGAAAGAAAAACTTTTGGAGTGCCGATTGGTTATCATCAATTAATAAAAGAGATGATA
Source organism: candidate division WOR-3 bacterium (assembly GCA_039801725.1). Classification (NCBI taxonomy): domain Bacteria; kingdom Pseudomonadati; phylum Caldifarciminota; species Caldifarciminota bacterium. The sequence continues at coordinate 27,988 of JBDRVE010000015.1, forward strand.
TGTCAAATGGCAGTGGATTATGAAATCTCTCGGCTTTTATATTTAAAGGCAGGTTGGTTGAAAAATCAAGGGATAAGAAATACAAGAGAGACTTCAATGGCAAAGTATTATGCCTGTGAGGCTGCCGAAAGAGCAGCATCCAATGCTGTTCAAATTCACGGTGCCTATGGTTTTTCCGATGAATATCCGGTCGAAAGATTTTATCGAAATGCAAAAGGTGCTCAGATTTACGAAGGGTCAAGAGAAATACATAAAATTTTACAAGCCGATTATGCCTTGGGGTTGAGAATAGATAAGCCATTAAGGTGTAATTTACCACCCTATAAGGGTTAAAATTATGCCAATAATTTATTTAAAATCCGGCGGTTATTGTGAATGTGAAGGTTATACAATAAAAGATAACTGTATAAAAGCGGTTGGTGTTAAGTTTAATGTTGATAATTTGCCTGAAGAACTAAAAAAACAAAAAGAAGCGGTTATTCCCTTGGATAATGTTTTATATATTGTAAGTCCAAAAAGTTAATTAAACTCCTTTTATCCTTTTTTCACTTCACAGACGAGAAGTTTTCGGTTTAAGGTAATTCGGCTTAAAGTATAGCCAGGGAAAGCATTAGTAAATCTATCTTTTAGATAAGAATAGATTGACCTTGCTTCCGGAAATTTATCCCGTTTTGCCCAGACAAGTAAATCGATAGTTCTTTCTGATACGATATTTTCTTTACTTTTATTTACTCCTTCTTTTAATATGTCTAAGAGAGCAAATTGCATCTTTTCTAACCTTTCGGAAGAGATACCGGTTGGGAATTTGATAACGATTTTGTATTGGAGTCCATATTTAATATCATCCTTCCAGTAATTTGTCATTCTTGATAATACCCTATCCATACAGTCGTTAATCGCACTTTCTAAAACTACTTGGTCAGAGGAGGTGGCGACTTCTGGACTATAACCGGTTTCGGTACCTAAAAGCCTGCCAGTAGTTGTTTCATAAATTCTTATCCCCACCGATGCCTTTTTTGTGCCATAACGACCGCTGGTAATATCAATAGTAAAAGTAATATAAATATCTGAACCGATTGTTAAGGCGTATAGATAAGAGATATCTTCTTTAATCTTTCTTTCTTCACCTAAAGCCGAAACAAGTTCATTAATCTGAACAGTAGCATCAGGAACACTTACATTATATTTTCTTGCAGTTAAAAAAGACTCAATAATCTGTGCTGCCTTTCGATGTAAGAAACTTGTTTGTAATTTCTCAATTGGACTTTCATCTTTGCTTACCTGCGGAATAACCATCACAAAGGGAGTGCCAATCTCTTCGGAGATTTCTTCTACTGCCTTAATCACTCCTTTACTTACTAAGTATTCGGTTAAAATTCTTTTATTCACCCTCATCAATTTGCTTATCTTCAGCCTTCCATCAGCCAATTTAATTCTTTTCTGATATTTATCGTCTTCCCAACTGATAAATTTGACAACCGAATCTTTGTTGAGGATATTTTCTTTAATTCCTTCAAATTTTGCTTTCTCTTCTTCTCTCTGTAATATTGGATCGGTTCCGCCTAATAAGACAAAATGGACTGCTTGATAACGGGCATCCCTTTCTGCTTCCACTAAATTCTTTCCGACACCAGTTGCTAAAATAACTACTTCCGCTGGCGAATAGGTTTCAACAAAACTTGCCTCACCAGTTGCCGGTACCATTGGTTTTTTCGCACAATAAATAATTAAAATTAAACTAAATAAAATAAACGTTAAGGTTTTTCTTTTTCTCATAATTCCTCCTTTTTAATTATAATCCAAATAATCCTCTAAATATCGCAAATGGGTCAAAAGGTAAAGTTGGTGGATTATAACTTATATGGAAACCATAATTGAGATCGCCATCGTAACCAACCTTACCACCCAATTTTAGGTCAGCCAAAAGGAAGAATTCTAAAATTCCTTTTAATTCTGGTTTTATTCTTTCTTTAGTAATTTTCCCTTTGCCTTCCAAACCAAAGGATAACATATAGAAATTAAACCTCTTAATCAAGCCAAACCCAAACTCTTTAATTTCCAGGCTATCCGTTCCTTTTTCTGGTCCAAGCATTAAATTAAAAGTAGTAAAGAATTGAGGAAAATAAAAATATCTGCCAATATTATAATCAAACTCTAAATCAACTCCAAATTTTTCTTTTAGGATTACAAAACGAAGTAAAATATCTATCGGCAATCTTGGTCTTTCTAATAAGGTCATTCCTGCTTCACTTTTTCCTAAATACCTTTTGGCAATTGAATAGTTATTTCTATCAATCTTATTGTTCCCAACCTTGCTGACTAAACAATAGCCAACATTCTTTGGTTTTCTTATACCCTCTTCATCTTCATAAAATTCAACAATGTTAAACTTATCATCAACCTTTATCCCTTCTTTATTTCCCAAACGAAAGGTTATCTCATCGCGGTAAGTAGAAATTATATCACTGGATAATCTAAAATCAGGAATTTCTTTTGTTAAGACTTCTAAATTTTTTAAGAAGGCACTCATTGCTGAATATTGGGCATATTCTTCAGCAGAAATAATTCTGCCTCCCCAAAGGTATGTGCTTTTTATAACACCAGAACCAAAAACCGATGTTGATTTCTTTACAATCGGAATAACCTTTGGTGGTGAAAAACGCATTGAGATATGATACCAGATTAAACCACCATTTAACTTAACAATTATTAAATCTTTTTCTCTTGTTAAAGAATATCCATTTATAAAAGGGACAAAGATATAACCAGCATTTAAAACTTTTTCAATATCATCAGCAGTGACACCAATCTCTTTTGCCTTGGTAGTTAAGAAATTTATCCTTTCTTCACTACTAACGAACTCTTTTGCCCTAATTTCTTTTGCGGCATCCAAAATTTTTACAATCTCCGGAACAAACTCCTTTTCTAAAACCTGGCTTATTCTTTCTAAATCTAAAGCATCAAACTTTTCCATTTGGTAATTTACCTTCTCTTGGAGATATTTAGGAATTGGATTATAATCAAATCTTTCTAAAAAGATTACCTTTTTTAGATTAGAAAATAAGGTATCAAGGAAATTTTTGGGGATATTTAAATTTTTTTGGATAATAAAACCTTCGTAATAACTGATTGATTTCCTTAAATAAGTAGAATTTGTTTCTGCATAGTTTAAAGAAAGAAAAATAGTAAAAGTAAATAAAATTGTGATAAAAAATTTCATAATTCAATTATAAATTTCTTAAACTAAAAAATCAATAATTTATTGACTAAATTTCTTTGTTTATTATATTTTTCTATGTTTCTTTTTCTTTTTATTATTTCCTATTTCGATAGTTTAATTATTTACAATCGGGGAAATAATCTGGTAGCAATAAATAGTAGCCGAAATTTTAAAAGTAGATATGATGACACAATTAGAATTTTCTTTTTAGATTCATTAAAACCCTTTCTTTTTAGTCTAAAAGAAATAGAAAATAATTATCCACCAAGATATTGTTTAGATAGTTTTTATATCAATGAAAATGGTTATCGGAAATTGGCAATTGGTGATATAAATAACGATTCAACAATTGATATTATTATTGGTCGTTGCCATTCTCCCTATTTCCTAAAAAGGTTATATTTTGAAAATAATTCTTTAAGGATAGAAAGGATTGATAGCACCCAAACACCAATTACTAATATTTTGTTATGTGATATTGATAATGACAACAAAGATGAGATATTTTACTTTACTTCTGATAAATTGAAAATGGCAAAGAAAAGAAATAACCAATGGGAAATAAGGGATGTCTTATTAAATTTAAATCAAAAAGATTATGGAATTGGTTTTGGTAATTTTGATAGGGAGACCGAAGAGAAAGAGATTGTTTGTATTATTCAGCCTTATAGTATTCCTACTTTATTTAAATTAGTAAGGCTCAGGTATGCTAATAATAGTTTGGATACTTTAACTATTTTTGAAAGTAATTATATTAGATTGCAAAATTTAGCAATAAATGATTTTGATAGTAATTGGGAAGGAGAAGAGATTGGTTTAATTGGTTATCGTTCTTCTGGTCCCAGATGTTCAGAAGTTTATGGGTATGGAAATAGTTGGAATTATTTAGAAATTCTAACCTCTAATGTGGTAGTAAAGAGATATAATGATATAAAGATTGGTGAGTGTTATAGCCAAAATAATAGCAAAGAGATTTTGATTATTGATGGCGAAGGTGTTTGGAATTATTTATTAATGATATATCAAAATAATAATCTTTGGCAAATAGAAACAATTTTCAGACAAAATCTTTTTCCTTATTTTCCAATAAAATCTCTTCTTATTGGTGATTTCTATAAACACCGAAGATTAAATAAAGAAATCCTTTTTTATACTTATAATAAAATCTATCTTTTATATGAGTCAGAAACCGAACCGATTATTTATGAAATAGATAACTATCCAAAGATACCAACAAGCGAAGAAGAGATTATTGTTAAAGCAAAGATTGGCTATTCTCGAATAGAAGAAATTGTTGACACCTTATATTATTCAATAAATGAGACATTAAATTTTTATTATAAATTAAGAGATTCTTTTTCTTTAAGGGATTCCTGTTTTTATTATTCTTTTTCACCTTATGATACCAATAATAAGATTTTTTATTATTTAAAATTAAGAACCCTTTATGGTCATATTATCAATTCAGAATTAAAATCCTATGAGATAAGTTATCAAAGAAAGATAAGAGAAATCCAATATACTAACGACCCGCAAGGAGTATCAAGAGATACAAATAAATATGTAAATATTTACGCAATTGTCTCTGGTGTTTTTGGCAACCGATTTTTTATTGAAGAGAGACCAAAAGGTTTTTGGAACGGAATTTATGTTTATCGAAAAAGAAGCGATTCTTTACCAAGATTAAATCTCGGTGATTCAATCTTTCTTATTGGCAAAGTAAAAGAGATAAGTAATTTGACAACCATCTTTTGTGATTATGATTCTGGCGGTAGATTAATAATTTTAGAAAGAACTCAACCGTTGGTTGATACTTTTAAAACCGAAGTAAATTTGATTAGCGAATCCTTAGAAAGCAAATTGCTTATTATTGATTCCTTATATTTTTTAGATACTGGAATATTTTACGGCAATAATATTTATAATGCCTATAATCAAAGAGGTGAGATAATAAAAATAAAGATTGATTTTGAAAGTGAAATTCCTGGTATGAGAATACCAGAAGGTTTAGTAAAAATTATTGGCAATCTTATCCAAGAAGGAAATAATTATCTTTTATTGCCAAGATTAAGGAATGATTTTATAAGTATTACGGGAATAATTGAAGAGAAAAGAAGAGTTATCAAAAAAGAGAAAGAAAAGATTTATAATATCTTTGGTCAAAAAGTAAAAGAGAAAAAGATAAGAAAAGGAATATATTTCATAAAGAATAGTAAAAGTTTTAGGAAGTTTATTAAAATTTTATAACCTTTCTAAATTTATCTTTTTCTCTTAAAAAGTAAATACCTTTTCTTATTTTACTAATATTAACTATTCTGCCTTGTTTATCGTAAATTAAATTTTTGTTTATTAAATTACTATTAATAATTTTCTTCTTTTCTTCTTTAATGCTAATTGGATAACCAAAATTATGATACATTACTTTATAAGGAGCGATATTGCCTTCAGTCCAAACCAAATTGGCACCATAAAAACTTGGATATCTTACCTTTTCATTTCTTGGTAAACTGCCAGAATAATACCAGCCAGTCATAAAATAATAAAAATGTAGGTAGATCTCCCTTTCTCCTTCCATCCACGCAAGATAACTCCAAACACCGCCAATTGTTGAAAGAGTTGGGTAAGTAGAAGAATCAGGTGTTGGATAACCACCACCATTTCCGCCAAGAAAACGGCAATCAGGAATTCCATTACCAATATGATAATCCTCAAAGCCAATAGAAAATCCCTCATTATTATTAAAAGTAAAATCGCAAGTAGGATGGGCTAATAGTTCTTCGGAGCCCAAGATAGTAAAAGGTTGGTGCCAGGTATCATTTTCTAAACAACGGCACATAATTCGGTAAGGATAAGGAACTTGGGGTGAATAAGCCTGCCAAAAGACATAAATTTTATTACTATCAAAAATACCAATTGTTGGATTAGTATGGTCAAAAAGTCCTAAACTATCAAAATTGGTAATCTGAAAGGTATCACTTAAAGATTGGAAATTCCATTTGCGATAATAAATCCTTGATTTACCAAAAGAAGAATCAGCAAAGACAATATGGACATTTCCCCAAGATGTCTGGTTATCAACTGTTAAGGAAGGTGAATAAGATTTTCCAGGTGTTTGGCTCACATTGATTGGTGGCATTCTGATATCTAAACAACAATAAAAGATTTCTGAATTATTAAAAGTATCTTCTTCCCATACTAAATTGCGATAGCGATTTGGTGAAAGATAAATTCCTGGATTTCTTGCGCGAGAAGAAGAAACAATTTGGCTTATTTCCCAATTATTACCAAAATCTGTGCTTTTTCCATAATAGATACCATCACTTTTTAAGAAGACCACATGCAAAGTAGAATCCCATAAAAGGGGAGTAGAGAAAACTTTTGGGCTATTATTTCCTTTTGTCGCATAAGGGACATCGGTATAATCAATAATACTATAAGAAAATAAATAACCAATCAGAAATAGAAAATAAAATATTCTTTTAACCATAATACCTCCTTTTTAATTTTTACAAGAGATTATAAATTAATTTCTTATAAAAGTCAATATTAAATATTACATATTCCAGTAGTCGTCAAAGACTTCGCCACCAATTCCATTACCATTGGCATCTAATTTCCTTCCTTTTTTGTAAAGGCAATTGGGAGAGATAAGAATCTTAATTTTTCCTTCAAATGGTCAAAAGAAATAATAATAAAAATAACTATTCTTTTGTGATTATAGCCTTTGGAATCAGAGCCTTTTACTCTTTCTTTCTAATGATTTTATTTATAAGATTAATCAATTCTTTACTGAATACTAAACTGAATAGTATGAAATATAAAAATTCATCTTAAGGATAACTTCGATACTATATCCTATACTATTGGGGGAATAGCCCCCTATGGAGTGGGCTGAAACCGTCTAAATTATTAAATTCCAATAACTTAAATGAAATTTTTGATAAATAAAAAGTTTCCATACAGGAAACTTTAATAATTGTATAAGTCATTTAATTTCAATGACATAAAAAAGATATGTAAATTAGTGATTACAAGGTATTGTTTAAGAGAAGTCAATTGAATTGAAGTCTTCTTCTTTTAAGCCGTATTTTTCAAGCATCTCAAAATTCTCAATCAAGGCGCCTCTTTCTTGGTGATAATTTTCCGGATGG